>CANEWV010000021.1 GCA_947442905.1 Chitinophagaceae bacterium
CCTTTACAGATGGTAGAGACACAGACCCAAAAAGTGGACTAGGCTTTATCAAGACACTTTCAGCGCATTTACAAAATAGTGTGGGCACCATCGCTACCATCATTGGCCGTTATTACGCCATGGACCGTGACAAAAGATGGGAAAGAGTAAAGCTTGCTTATGATTGTTTAGTAAATAGTGTAGGACCCCGTGCAACGAGCGCTACCAATGCTTTAGAAACCGCATACGCTGCAGACACCACCGACGAATTTTTATTACCTACTGTTATTGTAAATGATAATAACGAACCTGTTGCTGCTATCAAAGAAGGCGACGCAGTATTCTGTTTTAATTTTAGAACAGACCGTTGTAGAGAAATTACAGAAGTGTTAACGCAACAAGCATTCCCTGAATTTAACATGCAGCCATTACAACTTCATTATACCACCATGACCCAGTACGATCAAACCTTTAAAGGCGTGCATGTGGTATTTGAAAATGATAATTTACAAAATACATTAGGCGAAGTGTTGGCAGCGCATGGTAAAAAGCAAATTAGAATTGCAGAAACCGAAAAATATCCGCACGTTACTTTCTTTTTTAGCGGTGGAAGAGAAAAGCCTTTTGAAGGAGAAAATAGAATTATGGTGGCTTCTCCTAAAGTGGCAACCTATGATTTACAACCAGAAATGAGCGCCGTTGGCATCACCGATTTATTGGTACCAGAAATAGAAGCAGAATCTGCAGATTTTATATGCCTCAACTACGCAAACGCAGATATGGTGGGCCATACAGGCGTTTTTGAAGCAGCTATTAAAGCCGTGGAAACCGTAGACGCCTGTGTAGAAAGAGTGGTGACAGCGGGTCTTGCACATGGGTATACCCTACTTGTTACTGCAGACCATGGCAATGCAGATTTTATGATCAACGAAGACGGAAGTCCTAACACGGCGCATACATTAAATTTGGTACCTTTATTTCTAGTAGATAATGAGTTAAAAGTAACCCTTAAAGCAGGTAAGCTTGGAGACATTGCTCCTACTGTTTTACAATTAATGGAATTACCAATACCGGCAGAAATGACCGGCAATATTTTAATATAAAAATTACACCCCCATGAGTTTACTAAAAAAAATAGGACTTGCACTTGTTGTTGTACTGATTGTGATGCAAGCCTTTAGACCCGAAAAAAATATTTCAGACGACCATTCAAAAAATATTGCAACGCTTTATCCTGTGTCCAAAGAAGTGGATGCTATTTTAGTAAAAGCATGTAATGATTGTCATAGCAATAACTCAAAGTACCCATGGTATGCCAGTGTTCAACCGCTTGCTTGGTGGATCAATGACCATATTGTAGATGGTAAAAAACATTTTAATTTGGATGATTTTGCCAATTATAAACTGCGCAAGCAATACCATAAAATGGAAGAAGTGATTGAGCAGGTAAAAGAAGGTGAAATGCCACTTGAATCTTATAGCCTGATCCACAACGACGCAAAATTAACCCAAGAAGAAAGGGTTGTTTTAACGAACTGGGCACAGTCTGTACTCGATGCCATGAAAGCAACTTATCCTATTGATAGTTTAATCAAGAAAAAGAATTAATAGACCCTGGTCTATCCCTTTAATTAGCCCGCTTACTAAACTAAGCGGGCTTTTTGTTAACTTGCAGCATGGAAATTACAAAAGCCAGCTATTTGGTTTCTAGCCCTAGTTTTGATAAATGCCCGAAGCCAGACAGGCCCGAATATGCATTTATAGGACGCAGTAATGTAGGTAAGTCTTCTTTAATTAATATGATTACTGGTCAGAGGAGCTTAGCGAAAACTTCTGGTACGCCCGGAAAAACGCAACTTATCAATCATTTTGAAATAGAGAGCACCCTTAAAGCAAAAGCGCCAAGAAGCAAATGGTTTATTGTTGATTTACCAGGATACGGATATGCCAAAAGATCCCAAACAGATAGAAGACGCTGGGAACAAATGATTGAAGGCTATTTCAAAAAGAGAGAAAACCTTGTACAAGTTTTTGTATTGATTGATAGTAGACATGGTCCTCAAAAAAACGATTTAGAATTTATTAGTCAATTGGATAGTTGGGGCATTGTGTTTACACTCGTGTTTACTAAAATTGACAAAGAAAAACCTGGCGTTGTTAAAAGAAATATTGAAAGCTTCTTTAATCTCTTAAAAGAGAGCTGGCAATTTTTACCGCGCCATTTTGTAACAAGCGCCGAATTAAAAACAGGTCGTGAAGAAATGTTAGCGTTTATTGCTACCTGTAACGAAGCAGCTACAGCAGCTGAATAATTATACTCTATTATGAAATTACTCATCACCTATTTAAAGCCCTACAAAGGGCTTGTACTTTTAGCGTTACTACTTGCAGGTATTAACCAAACCTTTTCTTTATTTGATCCCATGATATTTGGGAAGCTGATTGATCAGTTTGCAAATCATGCAAAAACCAATGCCGACGGTAGTTTTAGATCTGAAAGCGAGTTTATCAAAGGCATCATGGGTATGCTTTTTTTACTTGTGGGCACAGCCATGGTAAGTAGGCTAGCAAAGGCTTTTCAGGATTATACGGTGAATGTAGTGATACAAAAATTTGGTGCTAAAATATTTACCGACGGGCTCCAGCACTCTATGCGTTTACCCTATCAAGATTTTGAAGATCAACGCAGTGGTGAAACACTATCCATCTTAACAAAAGTAAGAGCCGATACCGAAAAATTTATTGGCTATGTTACGAATGTGCTATTTGGCATTATCGTAAGTGTCATTTTCGTATCTATTTATGCAACCAGACTACACTGGTCGATTGTGCCAATTTATTTAGGTGGCGCACTACTGATTGGCGCCGTTACCAATTTACTGAGTAAAAAAATTAAAGTAATTCAAAAAGCAATTGTTGGTGAAACCACTGCACTTGCAGGCACCACCACCGAAAGCTTACGAAATATTGAGCTTGTTAAAAGCTTAGGCTTAACAGACCAAGAAGTAAAAAGACTCAATACCAATACCTATAAAATTTTAGGACTTGAACTTAAAAAAGTAAAAAGTATTCGTTCTCTCAGTTTTATACAAGGGACGCTTGTTAATTTTTTAAGACAAGTAATCACTTTTACACTCATGTGGCTTATTTATAGAGACGTTTTAACGGTAGGCCAATTAATATCGTTACAATTTTATAGCTTCTTTATTTTTGGACCACTTCAAGAAATTGGCAGCATCATTTTAAGTTATAGAGAAGCAGAAGCATCGCTTCAAAATTTTCATAAACTCATGAGTCGTGAAGTAGAAGCAAGGCCCGAACATCCAACAAATGTTGGTGCTGTTCAAACCCTTTCGTTTTCGGGCGTTTCTTTTCAACACCAAAGCGCACAGTTTAAGGCACTTGACAATATCTCATTTGACGTTAAACTAGGCGAAACCATTGCCTTTGTAGGCCCTTCCGGTGCAGGCAAAAGTACCCTTGTTAAATTACTGGTAGGCCTTTATAGACCTCAAATTGGGCATATCGAATACAATGGTGCCAAAGAAAGTGATATTGATTTTGAAGAACTCAGAAATCAAATTGGTTTTGTTACACAGGATACACAATTATTTGCGGGTACCATCAGAGAAAATTTAAGCTTTGTTTACCCTGGTGCTACCGATGCTGAAATGATTGTAGCACTTGAAAAAGCAAGTTGCCATTCTATTTTATCCAAAGCTCAACAAGGACTAGATAGTATTATTGGTGAAGGCGGTTTAAAACTAAGTGGTGGTGAAAAACAAAGATTGTCGATAGCGCGTGCACTACTCAGACATCCGCACTTACTTATTTTTGACGAAGCAACTTCATCACTTGATAGTATTACAGAAGAAGAAATTACAAGAACCATTCATGCTATTTCTGAAGAACGCGAGCAAATTACGGTGATGATTGCGCATAGGTTAAGTACCATCATGCATGCCAACCGTATTTATGTATTAGAAAAAGGGCAGATCGTTGAAACCGGAACACACGAAGCATTACTCGCCGAAAAAGGACTTTATTTTGCCATGTGGCGTCAACAAATTGGAGAAAGAAAAGTAACGCGCTAAATAGGGCGTCTTATTCTTTACCAAATTTCTTTTTAAAGTATTCAATTACAGAAGGATCTTCGAGACCTTCCATATCACTAAGCTCCAACTCAAGCGCCTTGGTACTTAATTGAATTTCTAAAAGTGAAAGTAATAAAGAAGCAGAAAAAGAAATTAAGCTGATTGCAAAAACAATATTTGCAGCTAACATATACTGAACATAAATAAGGTACATACAAAGGATGCATCCTAAAAAGGTAACCACGCCAAGTGCTTGCATATTTTTAATAAGCTTTAAGCGGTAGCGTAAATTTTTTATTTGACCGTGTATGATATGTTTTTGCTCTTGATTTTGGTATTTATCATGCAAGCTTCTAACCCTACTACTGAGTGCTAAAAACCTGTTGGTATAGGCTAGCATAATCAAACTAATGGCCGGAAAAAGAAGGGCTGGTGTATTAAAACTAATTTCCATGATACAAAGTAAGCAAGAATATGAACGCAAACCTATTTGACTTTTAACATCGTATGCACCTGTTGCACAGACATGTTTTGCAACCTCGCATAATATACCCCAGCAGGAAGACTACCAGAATCAAATACAACCGTATAGGTTCCAGCAGCATAATCACGATCCGTTAAATTCGTAATCACGCGCCCTAACATGTCCATCACCTGAATAAGGGTGTGTCCACCAGCTGTTTTAAAGGAGATAACCGTTTTACTGGTAAATGGATTGGGATAATTATGAACTAAGTCTTCGCCCGATAAATTAACGGCTTTCTTACATGCTGCTGCATTGACAAGTGGAAGTGTTTGAAAATTTTTGAGCATAATTTGCTGCAAGTCGGTATCAGAAACGCAAAGCCAATTAGACAGTAGCGTTGCATATACACTTCTAAAATCAAATTCAAAAGGTACATTTTCTCCAACCGTAACGTTAGCACCAAATTTAGGCGTAGCCCCTAAAACACCGGGTATTACATTTTTTCCAAAAACAAATAATGGCGCTGCTGCACCATGGTCGGTACCGGAACTGCCATTGGATTTAACGCGTCTTCCAAATTCAGAAAATGTCATACCCGCCACACGATCATCTACACCTAAAAATTTAAGGTCTTTTTGAAAAGCCCTAATTGCATCACTTACTTTACCTAACAAAGTGGCATGTGCGCCAGTGGTTGTGTCTGTGGCATTTACTTGAACCGCATGGGTATCAAAGCCGCCAAAATTAACCATGTATACACGGGTTTTTAAACCACCCTTAATAAGTCTCGCAACAATTTTTAATTGATCTGCCAAAGAATTACTTGTTGGATAGGTCACTTGTGTTGGCACTTTAGCTGCAGCATCTTTTATAACAGATGCATACTGCTGTGTTTGTTGCGCCACCATACGCACAAAATTTAATTCTTTTCCGGCGGGGGTATTAGGTGCCGTATCACGAACACCATTGATTAAATTATAAAAACTAGATGTGTTACTAATGCTCATGCCCATACTTACTGCTGGGCCCTGAAATGTTAATGATGTAGCAGAACCAATTTGAATCGCTAGTGGATCTGTCATCGTAGCATTGGGATATCCATTTGGAAAATTTGGAAACTCGGCATCTAAAAATCTTCCCGCCCATCCACTATTGACAACCGTATTACTATCACTCGCACTCATCCAAATATCGGTAGCCCTAAAGTGAGAAAAACTTGGTTGCGGATAACCCACTGATTGTACAATATTTAATTCGCCATCGTCATACATGGCCTGAAGGCCTGTCATAGCAGGGTGTAAGCCCGCTTTGGTAACGCCTGATAATTTCAAAACTTTATCTTCCGGAATATAAATATTAGAACGCGCGTTTACATAATTAGAAAAGTTATCGAGCGGAATCACCATATTCAATCCATCATTACCGCCATTTAATTGAATGATAACAAGTACGTGATCATTTTCGATAGCGGCAGGAAGCAAGAGTGATTGTGCAATGGGATCTTCTGCGCCAAATGCCTTAAATGAAAATCCACCCACAAGCGATGGTATCACTACACCAGCGGGGACAGTATTTTTTAAGAAATCTCTACGTTTCATGGGGGGATGATTTTAGGCTAGTTGATACTCGGCTAGATTCATTAAATATTTTACAAGGTCGCGTATTTTAGTACGAACCGAAGTGGTATTGGCAGCGTTGGTTGGTGTGGATATATATAAATCCCAGGCCTGTGTCCAATAAATATCTAGGCTTTGACCATTTAGTAAGATGTCTTTCTTTAGCTGTGCCTTTGATGCAGCAGAGATATCAAGACCCAATAAACGTTCTGTTAATTCAGCAATAAATGCATTTGGATCGCCGGGATTAGCAAAGGTTTTTGCATAAGCTAGTGTATCGAGTTGAATTTTTTTACTATTAAACGTATAGCCGTTCACTAGCATCGTATCCGTAAACTGATTGCGCTTAGGCAGGGTATCACTATTGATCCAGATTTCATTGAATTGAGGCTCTTGGTAATAAGCCTTCCATCCACTAACATCAGGAGGATCACCTAAGTTTTGTTGCATATTACTAAGCCAACTAACCATGTAATTATAAAATCCATAATTGGTTACATAATCCGTGTCAGGCTGAAAAACAATTTCCGATTCTCTGCAAAATCCAATCACGAGTTCGGCAGGGCTTTTAATAACACAACCTCTAGATAATGCATCAAAAAAATGTTCACTTTTTAAAAGCATATCTAGCACCGGAAGTATTTCATAATTACTGGAACGAAATAAATTAGCGAGTGGTGTTATAACATTTTGCTCGACAGTATCATCAATATCATAATACACAAACCACCTGTAAAGCCTTCTACACATGTATTTTGCCACTTCTTGCGTAGCAAAAATCATATTTAGTAAATCATCTAATTCCTGTTCTCCGGCTGTCGCAGTATTGCGACCGGTGATGACTGTATTATTAAAAAAAGATGAAAATGTTTTATTGCCGGCGTCATGTCTGGATGCCGTAAAATAAGAACTTAAAGTGGTTGCATTGTTGCGCCATCCTGTTAATACCCTGGCTGCTGCTTTTACATCCGCCTCTGTATACAAAGAATCTGGCCCTTTCCCACAACAAAAAAGTTCTTGAATTTCACGCGCATAGTTTTCGTCAGGAGCCGTAAGCGTATTGTACTGCCCATTTAAATAAACGAGCATGCCCGGATCAAGGGTAATATTTTTTGTAAGTGTTTTGAAATTCCCAAGTGCACTGGTGCGTAGCAAATCATGATGCTTGTATACGAATTGCGCATTGCTGATGTCATTGGTTTCAGTGGCATAATGATTGTGCCAAAAAAGCGTCATCTTTTCACGAATGCTTCGGTCTTGATTGATAAGATTTCCAATCCACCATTTTTTAAATGATGACCGTCTATAACTAGCAATGGTGCCGTCATTGTTAATATCACCTACCCAAGTGGTTCCCGCCGCAATATTTGTATCTGGAACAAGTGTAGTAGCAGCTACTACATATTCTTTTACCGGAGGCGCCGGTAATGGCGCCGTAGGATTCAATAATTCACCAACAACCTGGGTAACAGATTTGCCAGAGAAATATGCCATATCGGCTTTTGTGGCACCAAAAAGGGTTCGTCTTAATAGATGCCTGAGTTCAGGTGCCCCAAAACTACCAGCATATGGTTGTAAGCCAGTGGTTGGCGGTGGGGTAAACTCAGTGAATCTGTTTTTTTCCATAGTAAAAGGGGGGCTTTACAGTATAAATCGGACCTTAAATTACAGAATTAATACGTAAATCTTACTGTTTTTCACCTTTTTTTTACCTAAATTAGAGGTACTATCAAACCAAGTCTATGACTGAGCAAGTAATTATTGCGGGTTGCCTTCAAAACGATGCTGCTGCACAAAGGGAGCTATTTAATAGGTATAGCCCAAAAATGCTAAGCGTTTGCTACCGGTTTGCACAAAATAGAGAAGATGCAGAAGATATGCTGCAAGAAGGGTTTATTAAGGTTTTTACACAAATACATACGTTTCAAAATAAAGGCTCATTTGAAGGTTGGATTAGGCGTATTATGGTTCACACCAGTATTAACTTTTTGAAAAAGTACAAAAAATTTACGGAGAGTTTAGACTTAACAAGTGCTGAAAATTTAGAAGTAAAGGAGGAGTCCATTGCTTCTATTATGCAGTCTAAACAAATAGTAGAATGTATCCGGTTATTACCAATTGGTTATAAAACGGTGCTCAATTTATTTGCGATAGAAGGATATAGCCATAGAGAAATTAGCACTTTACTAGACATCGAAGAAAGTACAAGTAGAAGCCAATACACCAGGGCTAAAACGATGCTTTCAAATATTTTAATTAAGAAAAGAATTATTGATGCACCCAAAGAGAAATTTGAGTTGTTGTCGGTGATACAAAAATAATTACGTGAAGCGGGTAGATATGGAAAAGAGGAATCAACTAGATGCTTTTGAGGAGTTTATACTTGACGAGGTAAACGAACACAAGATGTACCCATCTGGTCGTGTTTGGGCCAACATACGTACCGAAGTTCAAGGGAATAAATCATGGCCAGCCCTTACCATCATTGCTTTAACGGTCCTTGTAGCGCTTACGGTTTCTACATTTATTGCAACACAAAAATCCACCCCGGTTGTGCTTACGAGTAATCGTTTGAAGCCAAAAAACACAAGCCAGTCTCTTGAAAAACCTTTTACCACCTATCAATCTAGTGCGCAAATTATAGCTTCAAAACCTACCATAAAAACGCAGGTTGTAAAAGCTTCGCCTACTATACCTTCGCGTGTAATGGATGTTGAACCTACGATCACGTTGTCTACTTATAATGCAAGCAATGAAATTTATTCAGACAATACTTTGGATGAAATTAAATCACTCATTGATACTAAATCAGAAAGCCATGAAGTGGTAAATATTATTTCAAGTATTGACCCTAGCGATAAAATAAATAAGACTTCCCTTTTACCTGCACTTATACATGCACAGGTGAATCATAATTTTGAACTTGCCGCTAGTGCTACTCAGGTTCAAAAAAAGAAAAAATACAGCGTTCAATTTTATGCTACCCCTTCTGCTAGTTTTAGGGTGCTTAATGATCAAAAAGTAAAAGAGTTAATTCAACCTTCACTGATTGCCATTCCAATCAATTCGCCAGTTGTCCAAACCACGACATTTAATCAGGCGGTGAGACATAGACCTGATATTGGATTAGAACTTGGATTTACATTCAATTATCCGGTTTCTAAAAGATTACAATTCAAAACAGGACTTCAACTTAATATCAGACAATACCAGATTGATACCTATGAAACCGGCGCCAATGCTGCAACCCTAGCCTTAGTGAATGGCGGTAGGGTGCAAAATATTTCTGTAATGACGAGCTACAATAACAATGTTGGCTTTAGAGCGGCACAACTTAATAATAAGGTATACCAGCTGGCCCTGCCTATTGGTCTCGATTACCAGCTTATCAGGTTTAAGAAATTTGGCATTCATACTCAGGCTACCATTCAGCCTACTTACAATGTCAATAAAAACGTTTACCTCCTTTCTACCGATTATGCAAATTATGCCGCTGGCAATGACTACGTACGCAAATGGAACATGAATACCAGTGTTGGCATTCAATTTAGCTATCAAAAAGGCAATACCGTTTGGCAGTTAGGGCCACAAATCAGATACCAGACACTTCCTACTTACAACAACCCTTACCCCATCAAAGAAAATTTGATTGATTACGGCTTCCGAATAGGTTGGAGTAGACAGTTTAAGTAATTTTACGGCATGAAATCAGTATTCATTGCATGCATTGTTTGCGTGATCGCAAGCGCCTGCAACAATAACAAAGTGTCCACCAATACGGGCAATACAAGTTATGATACCACCAGCTTTTACCCGATTGCAGCCTATTTTAAAAGTCAATTAAAACATTTTGATAGTCTTGGGGCTAGGTATAGTATTGTTACAACAGAAGGCACCATTAAAGATAGCATTGTAGCAGATGGTTCTTCAATTACAACGCTTGTGCATTCGTTTATTGAATCCGATATTAGCGATAGTATTCAAAAAAAGAATTACAAAGAATCAGTATTTAGAGACGCAGGGACTGCAAGTTTTAATATCAATTACACACCATTTAATAATGACGTTCCGGTTAGAAATATTGACATCTTAATGGATGAACAAACGTCACTAATTAAACGAATTTTTATTAGGAAACAGTTTACCAGTAAAGACACAACAAGCACAGAACAATTGAGCTGGAAAACCAATGAGGGTTTTAACAGATCCATAAGTAAAGAAACGACTAACGGATACGTACTCAACAAAGCAATTACTGTTCGCGTTATACTTCCATAAATGACCCAAGAGCAGTACCAACAATTAGCACACAAATTACCAGCAGACCCAGGTATCTATAAATACTATGATGCAAAGGGTGTGCTGATTTATGTAGGTAAGGCAAAGTGTCTTAAAAAAAGAATCGCTTCTTATTTTACAAAAAATCAAAGCAGTTTTAAGACCATCGAGCTGGTTCAGAAAATTGATCGTATTGAGTTTACCATTGTTGACTCGGAGCAGGATGCATTACTACTAGAGAACTCTCTAATTAAGCAGTACAAACCTCGCTACAATATTTTATTAAAAGATGATAAAGGCTACCCGTATTTAGTCATCAAAAAAGAACGATTCCCGCGCGTTTTTTCGACTTGGAAAAAATACAATGACGGATCCATTTACCTTGGGCCCTTTACCTCTAAAGGAACCATCAGAGAAGTCTTAAGTTTTATCAAGCAGTTTATTCCACTACGCACTTGTAAGCTTAATTTAAGTCAAGAAAATATAGACAAACAAAAATTTAAACCTTGCCTAGAATACCATCTAGGTAATTGTTTGGCCCCCTGCGCTGCATTACAAACAGAAGCAGATTACAATGATAGTTTAGAGCAGTTAAAAGGTTTACTAAAAGGTAACATGAGTCAACTCATGAACCATCTAAAAAAAGAAATGCAAGCGCATGCAGAGGCCCTCGATTTTGAAAAAGCAGCCCAGCTAAAATATAAAATGGACCTCTTACTTACCTACCAAGAAAAATCGGTGGTAGTAGGCAAGCACTTTTCTAATCTAGACGTGTTTTCGATTATTAAAGACGGCAAACTAGCGTATGTCAATTACCTAATGGTTCAAAACGGAAGTATCATACAAACCCATACGGTTCCATTAGAAGGTAAACTAGATGAGCCCGAAGATGAACTGCTTTGTTTTGCTATCGAAAGAATAAGAGCCGACTTTAATAGCCTTAGCACCGAAATTATTGTCCCCTATGCAGTCGATTATTTTGATAAAAATATTACCATCACTGTTCCAAAACTTGGAGACAAAAAAAAGTTACTCGACCTCTC
>CANEWV010000022.1 GCA_947442905.1 Chitinophagaceae bacterium
AAAGAACATTTTAGGTTTGCTTGTGCCTACTGGCATAGCTTTTGCGGTTCTGGTGCCGATCCTTTTGGTGAGCCAACGCATTTGTTTGAGTGGGATACAAAATCTGATCCTATCGAAAGAGCAAAAGACAAAGCAGATGCTGCATTTGAATTCATGACAAAATTAGGCGTGCCTTATTATTGCTTTCATGACGTTGACGCAGTAGAATATACAAATGATGTTCATGAAAATGAAAGACGCTTACAAGCCATTACGGCTTATCTAAAAGAAAAGCAGGCAGCTAGTGGCATCAAACTACTATGGGGTACTGCCAATTTATTTTCAAGTAGAAAATATATGAATGGTGCTGCTACCAATCCTGACTTTACGGTGCTTGCACATGCGGGCGCACAGGTTAAAGCGGCACTTGATGCAACCATTGCGCTGGGTGGTGAAAACTATGTTTTTTGGGGCGGAAGAGAAGGCTATATGAGCCTTTTAAACACCAACATGAAGCGTGAAAAAGATCATTTAGCACAGTTTTTAAAAACGGCTAGAGATTATGCTAGAAAAAATGGTTTTACAGGAAAGTTTTTTATTGAGCCCAAACCATGTGAGCCATCTAAGCATCAGTATGATTATGATTGTGAAACTGTAATTGGTTTTTTACGCGAACACGATTTATTAAATGACTTTAGTTTAAATATTGAAGTAAACCATGCAACTCTTGCTGGACATACTTTTACGCATGAATTACAAGTAGCAGCAGACGCTGGACTTTTAGGCAGTATGGACGCCAATAGAGGTGATTATCAAAATGGTTGGGATACCGATCAATTTCCTTCTGATATCAATGAATTAACAGAAGCCCTACTTATTATTTTGGAAGCAGGTGGTTTTAAAGGAGGCGGTATTAATTTTGATGCAAAAATTAGACGCAATTCTACAGATCCTGCCGATTTATTTTATGCGCATATTGGCGGTATGGATGTTTTTGCAAGAGCGCTTATAACAGCAGATGCTATTTTGCAAGGGTCTGAGTATAAAAAAATTAGAGCGGACCGTTATGCAAGCTATAATGCTGGCAAAGGAAAAGATTTTGAGCAAGGAAAACTCACTTTGGAAGACTTAAGAAGTATAGCCGTTGCTGCTGGAGAGCCTGCTACCATTAGTGGCAAGCAAGAGTTTATCGAAAATTTGATTAACCGTTATATTTAATGACTAAGGCGGAAGTAAGCGCGCTATTTGCCTCGCAGTTTAATGAAGAACCTTTGTTTGTTATAGCGTCACCAGGGCGCATCAATTTAATTGGGGAACACGTAGATTACAATCATGGTTTTGTGCTTCCCGCGGCAATTGATAAATATATGTATGTGGCTGTTTCAAAAAGAAGCGATCATCAAATAGTATTGCACGCTGCTGATATCCAACAAAACTTCCAAACTAGCCTAGACAATGCATCGCAGCGTTCCAATCTAGACTGGCCTAATTATATATTAGGTGTTGCCCATGAACTTAAAATAGATGGCCATGCTGTTTCAGGTTTTAATATCCTCATTACGGGTAATATTCCGGTAGGGGCAGGTGTTTCATCATCAGCTGCGCTTGAATGTGCTACCGTATTTGCCCTCATGCATCTTTTTGAATTAAATATTAGCAAACAAGCAATGGTGCAAATAGCACAGCGCGCCGAAAATAATTTTGTAGGCGTAAACTGCGGTGTGATGGATCAGTTTGCAAGCATGTTTGGTAAAGCAGATCATGTAATCAAACTTGATTGCGCTGATTTGTCTTATACCTATTTTCCATTTAAGCTAGAAGGCATTAGCATTGTGCTTTTTGACACTTTTGTAAAACATAGTTTAGCATCATCTGAGTATAATACCAGAAGACAGGAATGTGAAACAGGTTTAGCAGCGCTTCGCAAACAATTTTCAATTACATCTTTTAGAGAAGCCACGCTAACTATGTTAGATGCAGTAGCGGAAATTATTTCAAGTGACGTGTACCATAGATGCAGATATGTGATTGAAGAAATTGCCAGAATGGAATCCGCTTGTAATCATTTGCTTGCTGGTGAGATAGATGCATTTGGTGCCCGCATGTATGAAACGCATACTGGGTTAAGCAAGCTCTATAATGTAAGTTGCCCAGAGCTGGATCTAATTGTAGAAAACTGCAAAAATGACCCTGCTATTATTGGCGCAAGAATGATGGGTGGTGGCTTTGGGGGTTGTGTGATAGCGCTTGTACAAGCAACCGAACTAGAAACCGTTTATAACCGCATAAACGCTGTGTACGAAAATGCATTTGGACGTAGTATGGGAAAATATGTGATGCAAATAGGCAATGGTACTAGGGTGCTGAATTAAAACGTATAATGATACAAGTATGAAAAAAAGAATGCTGGATCAAAAAAGAATTGTTTGGGCCTTATGTTTTTTTATGCTCGCTTGTTTTTTACAACCTGCTTTTGGGCAAAGAAATATTTTGTCAAAGGCTTTTACACAAAACGAGTTGCAAAATAAATTATCAAATATTGCGGTTTGGCGACTAGCGCAAAAGAACAACTACCTGCAAAAAGTAGCAGCTCTCCCTGACTCTGTAAAAGCAAGACTAGTAAAAGAAGGTGACAAGGGTTTAAAATATGATTGGCCAGCTTTACCAGCCAGTTTATACCTCGATTATAAAATAACGGGCACCCGTTACAATTTTGAAAGAAAAAACAATGAGCGCCGAAAAATTTTAAATGAATTAGCAGTTGCTGCGATTATTACAAAGGATAAAAAATACATTCCTCAAATTGCCAATGGCATTTGGATACTTTGCGAGCAAAGCACTTGGGTTTTGCCGGCGCATATTGTGGTTCAAAAAGAAAAAACAGGACTGCCTGATCCTTATGAGGTCGTAATTGATTTAGGAAGCGGTACCGCTGCTGCGCAGCTATCTATGATACAGTTTATGTTAAGAGATGAACTGGATGCATATTCGAAGGGTATTGGTAAACGTGTTTTTGCTGAATTAAATAAAAGAATATTTCAGCCTTATTTAACGCGTAACGATTTTTGGTGGATGGGTTTTACCGGACAGCCTGTAAACAATTGGAATCCATGGGTAAATACCAATGTACTTATGACAGCGCTATATAGTGAGCTTGCCGCTGATAGCGTTGGACTTATTATTGGTAAAACAGTTAAGAGCACGGATATTTTTGTAAATCAATATCCTGATGATGGCGGTTGTGACGAAGGTCCTTCTTATTGGAGTGAAGCAGGTGGCAAGCTCATGCGTTTTATTCATGTTTTAAATAAGTTAACAACCACATCTATTGATTGGAAACAGCAACAGCTTATTTACAATATGGGTAGCTATATCAGTAAAGTGCATATTGGAGACAATAACTTTGTAAATTTTGCAGATGCTTTTTCTAAATCTATACCTGATCCTGAAAGTGTTTACTCCTATGGTGCACTATTTAATGACACTCCATTAAAATCTTTTGGCGCTTATTTATTTGGTTTACAAAAACAAAAATTAGACAACGGTAATATCATTGACTTTTTAGAAACAACTTCTATTTATGATTCACTTACAACAGTGCCACCTATTGCGCCACTGCCTGCTGTGTCTTGGTTTGCTGATAGACAGGTCTTAACGGCTAGAACTAAAAGTGAATCAACCAACGGCCTTTTTTTAGCCGCTCAGGGTGGACATAACGCTGAAAGTCATAACCACAATGACATTGGTAATTTTATTGTATATGCAAATAATACACCCGTTTTTGTTGATGCAGGTGTTGGAAGTTATACTGCACAAACATTTAGCAGTAAGCGCTATGAGCTATGGAATATGCAATCGGTGTGGCATAACTGTCCTACCATTAATGGCGTCATGCAAAAAGAAGGTATCCAGTATAAAGCAACAAATGTTTTGTACGCCAAAAACACATCGGGTGTTTCTGTTTCTATGGATATCGCGCAAGCCTATCCAACAGAAGCTGCAGTAAAAAAATATGAACGAAAATTTGATTTTGACCATTCAAAAAATACCATTCAATTATTTGAAAACTATGAAATGCTCGAATGGAAATCACCACTGGTACAATCGTTTTTGGTATTTATAAAACCAACTATTGAAAAACCTGGCCAACTTTTATTTGCATTACAAGACGGTGCCTCTGTGGCGTTTAATTATGACGCCAAACTGTTTGATATTACTATAGAAGACAAATTATTAGATGACGAAAGAATCAGTGGCATTTGGGGAAAACAGTTATACCGCATTCAGCTAGTAGCAAAAGGAAATAAAAAAACAGGAAAACATAATTTTTCTATTGCGCTTATCAATGAATCTAATAGCAACAAATAATACAATGATGAAAAGAAGAAATTTTATACAGCTATCCTCTATTTTAAGTTTTGTTGGCCTGGCTCCCGTACTTACTACAAAAGCAGCAACTGCCTCTGATAGCATTGATGCATTTGAAACAACAGGTGCTAAAGACCGAATGTACTGGGTAAAGCTGCTTGACAAAATTGCCTCGCCCATTTTATCATCGATGAGTAAAGGGGAACTCAAAAAAACAATGCCCATGGACTATAGCCCTGCCTGGGATAACCGTAACAAAGAGGTTGCCTATATGGAAGCCATTGGTCGTTTAATTGTTGGCATGGCGCCATTTGTAGCACTTCCGGATGATGACACTGAAGAAGGGCGTATCAGAAAAAAAATGCGTGATCAAATACATGCTTCATTAACACATGCTGTGGATCCGGAAAGTCCAGATTATTTATATTGGGGCTCACAAAAAGTAGCCCAACCACTTGTAGATGCTGCATTTTTAGCAGAGGCGTTGTTATTAGCGCCTGCAGCACTTTGGGAGCCCCTTAGTAAGCAAACCAAAGAACGTTTTATTACAGAGTTTACAAAACTGCGTGCCATTAAACCATCTAATAATAACTGGGTTTTATTTGCTGCTATTGTAGAAACATTTTTACTGTCGATTGATGCCCCTATTGACGCTGCTCGTATAGACGCCGGTATTGATAAAATACAAGGTTGGTATGTGGGTGATGGTTGGTATAGCGATGGCGTTAAATTTCATTTTGATCATTACAATGGTTTTGTAATTCAACCCATGTTAGTGACTGTACTTCGTGTAAATGTCAGTAAAGGAAGAAGAACACAAGCAGAACTCGATCTTGCAATAAAACGAATGAAACGGTATGCTTCATTTCAAGAACGTTTTATTTCTCCGGAAGGAACATTTCCAGTATTTGGAAGATCTTCGACCTATAGGGTAGGTGCTTTTTGGCCACTCGCTACATTGGCACTTGAAGACAACTTGCCAGCCGGTGTATTGCCTTCACAAGTAAGACCAGCATTAACAGCGGTATTTAAAAGGGTGTTTGTAAAAGACACATTTAATGCAAATGGGCTGCTAACACTAGGTTTTGTGGGTGCTAACCAGTCTAATATTGCAGATTCCTATTCTAACACGGGCAGTATGTATTTAGCGTCTTTTGCATTTATGCCATTAGGACTTCCATCCACCCATGCATTTTGGGCAGATCCCGCAACCAATTGGACGCAAAAAAGGGCATGGAATGGAGAAGTATTTCCTAAAGATTACGCTGTAGATTATTAACTTTATTACCTTATTAAATTTCGGACATGAAAAAATACATCCTTGGTTTTGCACTCTTGTTGGTGATGGCTCAAATTGGTTTTGCGCAAACTGCTTCTATTAAAAATAAAATGGAAGCGCTTATTCAGGACAATTTTGCTTTTGCTGCTAAACAATACCAGTATTTAAAAGCAAATACGCCTGATTCGGTAATGCCTCGTAGTTATGTGTCAGCAACAAATACATCAGTAACTAGCGATACCAAATGGTGGTGCAGTGGATTTTATCCGGGCACTTTATGGTATTTGTATGCCTATACCAAAGATGAAAATATTAGAAAGGAAGCAGAAAAAAGACTGGGTATTTTAGAAAAAGAAAAATACTATACAGGCAATCATGATCTAGGTTTCATGATCTATTGTTCTTTTGGAACCGCTTATAAATACACCAACAACCCCGCGTACAAAGACGTTGTTACCATTGCAGCTAAATCACTTTCGACAAGATACAGACCCGCTATTAAATCCATTCAATCTTGGAATAGCAGAGATATTTTAAAGTGTCCAGTGATTATTGATAACATGATGAACCTAGAATTGCTACACTGGGTAAGTGATCATGGTGGTGATCCGGTATATAAAGAAATTGCAGTTACTCATGCCAATACGACTATTGAACATCAATTTAGACCAAACAATAGTTCTTACCATGTGGTAGACTGGGATTTAAATACTGCTACAGTGCTTAAAAAAATTACTTGGCAGGGTGCTGCAGATTCGTCGGCATGGTCGAGAGGTCAAACATGGGGACTATACGGATATACCATGATGTACCGTTTTACTAAAAATCCAGCCTATTTAAACCAGGCTAAAAAAATTGCAAAATTTATTTTGTCTCATCCTAATTTACCAGCTGACAAAGTGCCTTATTGGGATTTTGATGCCACAACCATTCCAAATGCACCACGCGACGCGTCAAGTGGCGCTATTATGGCGTCTGCACTATTAGAGCTTGGGCAATATACCTCTGGTAAAGAAAAAACGGAATACATAAAAACAGCAGAAACCATCTTAATGGCCTTATCATCGGAGGCGTATAGGGCAAAGCTTGGCCAAAATGGAGGCTTTATACTCATGCATAGCGTAGGGTCGCTTCCGCATAAGTCTGAAGTGGATGCGCCTTTAACCTACGCAGACTATTATTTTATTGAAGGGCTTACGCGTTATAAAGATTGGTATTTGAAATAATACCCATTAAAGGTATTTTTTGCCGTTCGTCTATTTTAACAGTTTGGTTGGCAATACTTTGTGATGCACACGATACTTTCGTGTGGAATTTCACAAATATTATCTCTTTAGAACCAAACAAACTGCATGATTTCATTTTTTAAAGGAAAAAAACGCCTTTCTGTTACCCTTTTTGCGTTTTTGTTTTCATTATCCTCTTTTGCACAGTATACTTCGGTTAGCGGAACGGTAAAAGATACCACCGAAAAAAAGAACTTAGCGCTGGCTTCTGTAAACATTTTAAGAGCCAAAGATTCGGTGCTTGTAAAAACAGTAAGAACATCAAGTAAAGGAGAATTTGCTATTGAGCGTATAGCTGCTGGCAATTACATTATCATGGTAAGCTATCCGCAATACGCTGATTTTACGGATAAAATTACTGTGGGTGCAACGCCAACAGTGCTCAATATTGCCATTGATACCAAAGCCCATATACTTAAAGAAGTTATTGTTAAAAATACGGTGTCGGCTATTCGTGTAAAAGGAGATACCACCGAGTACAAGGCCGATAGTTTTTATGTTACACCCAATGCCGACGTACAGGAACTTCTAAAAAAGATGCCAGGTATACAGGTAAATGCGAAAGGTGAGATTACGGCGCAAGGTGAAAAAGTAAATAAGGTACTTGTGGATGGCGAAGAATTTTTTAGTGACGATCCTGCGGTAGTAACTAAAAACTTAAGAGCAGATGTTGTAGATAAAGTACAAGTATTTGATAAAAAATCGGATCAGGCCGTTTTTACAGGTATTGATGATGGACAGAAGTCTAAAACCATTAACCTTCAATTAAAGGAGGACAAAAAAAATGGATACTTTGGTAAAGCCGAAGCTGGAAGCAACTTTAACCAGTTTGGAAATGGCAAATTAATGACCAATGCTTTTAAAGGAAAAAGAAAAATTGCAGGTTATGTGACCACCGACAATACCAAATTTGACAATTTAAATTGGGACGAGGCTCAAAATTATGGTGATGGTGCGGGTATCACTACAGAATTTGGAGATGGAGGTATGTCAATGATTATGACAAGTGGTGATGGTGAAGAGGGTGGTTCTACAGGTTTTCCAAATCAACAATCGGCCGGCGCAACATTTAGTAATAAATTTGACAAGGGCTCTGTTAATACCAGCGCGCAATACAACAGGCTTATTGTAAATGGTATAACAGGTTCATACAGTAAAACTATTTTACCTACCAACTCTATTATAAACAATACGTTTAGTACACAACGCAACGAAAAAAAGAAATACAAGTTTACCACCACCGATCAGTGGGGTACAGATAGTACAGGCTTATTTAAATTAACATTAAAGGCGGCAAATGTAATATCTGATAATGCCAATAGCTTTAGTGGTGGCTCTTATATTCCTGAAACTGGAGCACAACTAAACAATACAGCACGCACTACTAGTAATAGTACCAATGATAAAACCCTTAACGGTACCATTAGTTACCGTCTTCGTTTTGCAAAAAAAGGCCGAACCATTTCAGTAAATTCTGATTTTAATTTTGGTGATAAAACTCAAGATGGGTTACTAAATGCACAAAACGATTATTTTAATGCATCTAATGTGGTGGTTAAAAGAGAAACCATTGCGCAAACCAAAGCCTTAACACAACTAACTTCTGCGGGTAGCGTAAATACGGTTTACACGGAGCCGCTAGGTAAAAATTCATTCTTGATCTTTAATTATAAAATTGGACTTGCGGGTAATAACTCAGAACGCAACACATTTGATGACAGGGCTGGGCAACCAAAAATCAAAGTAGATACTTTAAGTAACCATTTTAAATTTAATACCGTTAACAACAGTAGTAATATTAGTTACCGATATGCTGTTAAAAAAGTAAACTTTAATATTGGTACAGGTATTGGTTCGGCTAAATATAGCTTGTTTGATTATGCTACAAATGATAGTAGAGCCGTTAATTTTACCAATTTTATCCCGTCTGCTACATTTAATTTTACCCCCAAACAGCAAAAAAAGTTTGTATTAAGTTATGTAGGAAACACACAAAACCCTTCACTACTTCAAATACAACCTATTATCGACAACACAGATCCGCTAAATATTACAGTAGGTAATGCTAATTTAAGACAGTCTTTTACCAATAGGTTTTCATTCAACTATAATAGTTTTAAAGTAATGAAAAGCAAGTATGTGCAGTTTAGTGGTAGTTTCTCTAACACCAATGATGCAATTGCAACGGCTTCCACCATTGATGCTTTTGGTAAGTCTGTTAACCAGTACGTAAACGTGGATGGTAATTACAATTATGGCTCAGGCTTTTATTACGATTTTGAACTCTACAAGGGTATTAATTTTGGAGTGAATACGGGTGTTAATGGTGGCAGGTACAATAATATTGTAAATGGCATTAAAAATACCAATGACAATATTTCTACAAGGCTAGGTATTCAACTTTCTTATTGGGGCGATAAAAAAATTAACTTTTGGAGTAGTTTTGATGCATCCAACAATAAAACAGTATCAAGTATTAGACCAGGCGCTTCTACTAATTTCTGGTCTTACCGTAACAATTCAAATGTTCAATTTAAGTTTAAAAAAGCCAAGTTCTTTATTGACTTAAGTACAGATATAGTGGTGTATCAAAAGTCTGTGGCATTTCCTAACCAGCGTAATATTTATTTAGTACACCCGTCTATGCGTAAGGTGATTTCTAAAAATGATAAGTGGGAGGCCAAGCTTATGGTATATGATTTATTCAATCAAAACCAATTTGTGGACAGAAACATCACGAGTAATTTTATTTCTGAAACCACCAATAATGGTATCAGACGTTACGCGCTATTTAGTATCATCTACAACTTTTCAAAAAATGGGAAGCCGGTATCGATGGGCTTCTAATCAAGTTTTAATTTTTAATACAGAGTCATGAGAATTATATATATCGTTGTTTTAACTTTTATTGTTGGCACCAGTGCTGCGCAGGTTAATTTTATTAGTGCGGGAAAAATTACCTACGAGAGGCGTATTAGCCAGTTTGCTGCACTCATTAATGCAGAAGCGGAAGAAAACATTTGGATGGAAGAACTTAAAAAGCAGTTTCCAAAAGTGGTAGCAGATAATTACACGCTTCAGTTTAATAATCAAGAAAGCTTTTATTATTTGACTAAAGAAAATCCTGACAACAAGTATATAAACATGATTTTTAAACCTACTGAAACAAATTATGTGAACCAAAAGCACGAATTAGGGATGGTTACAAATGCTGCCAGTGTTTTTGAAACGAACTACTTAGTAAATGACAGTCTTGTGAAATACGAATGGAAAATTACGGGTGAGGTTAGAGATATTGCAGGCTTTGAATGTAAAAAAGCAGTTACTAAAATATGCGACTCGGTAGTTGTAGTTGCTTTTTACACCGATCAAATTCCAGTGCAAGCCGGTCCCGAAAATTTTAATGGGCTTCCTGGTATGATATTAGGTATTGCAGTACCCCGTTTAGGCACTACTATTTTTGCAACGAGCATTTCATTGCAAGCAGCACCTAATTATGTTTTACCAACACTTAGTAAGCCTAAAAAATCAAGCATCAAGCAATTAGATGCAGATCTTGCAAAGACTACTAAAGATTGGGGTAAAGAAGCAGCTGCTATTTTGTGGTTTTTAAAACTCTAACCTAGTCCGCCTTTCCCTCTGTATAGTTTAATGGGTTTGTCCAGTTTTACTTTAAGCACCGTAATATAGGTGTCTAAAGTAGTAGCAGGTACATTAATGTATACAAGTCCGGGAACAGGACTCCAGGAAATTTTGCCAACAACTTTTGATGTAAGTTTTGTGCCGTTGCCAAGTACTTCCACTGATTTAATTTTATTGTCGAGACCTTTAACCATAACAGGCCCACTTGTTTTACCGTGTAAAAACAAATAGAGGGTTGTAGAGTCTTTAGACAAAGTAGTAGGTCCATAAAAATGACCTTGAGGAATACCACCAATCGTATTAAAAATAGATTCACCGTGTTTACGGTTCCACTTGCCCAGTTCCTTTAAAATGTTTACCTGCTCGTCTGGAATAGTGCCATCGGCTTTAGGTCCAATATCTAATAATAAATTACCCCCATTAGAAACAGCGTCTACAAATATTGAAATGATTTCGTAAGGTGTTTTCCAATTGGTGTCAGATTTTCTATAACCCCAGTTATTATTGGTGGTCATACAAAGTTCCCACCATCTAAAACTAGGCCTTACCACCGGAAAATTTTGTTCCGGTGTTTCATAATCACCATAGCCTTGTAAACGACCATTGATAATAGTGCCCGGATTTTTTGCTAATAAGTTTGTTCTCACTTTGCTGCTTTCCCACTCTTCTGCACTATGTTCCCAATCACCATCAAACCACCATAAATCGGGATTGAATTTTGTAGACAGTTCGGTTAATTGATTTTGAAAAAATCCTTGGAATCTTTTCCAGCGAAGAGGATCATCGGCTACTTTATACCTACTGCTATCTTTTAAAAATCCAGGATAATCTGGGTGGCTCCAATCTATGAGTGAAAAATAAGCCCCCACTT
>CANEWV010000023.1 GCA_947442905.1 Chitinophagaceae bacterium
TAACCCTTATACCTATACATTTAAAGATGGTGCACGCATCCCAGAAGGTGAACCCGTAAGAACCCTATACGAAGATTCAAGAAAAAAAATATGGATTGGAACAGCCACACAGGGCATTTATACTTTACAGCCTGGAAATAATAATTTAATACATCATTCGGTTAAAAGTGGCCTTCCTAGTAATAATATTAAAGGGATGATTGAAGATTTGGAAGGCAATATGTGGATCACTACAGATAATGGCCTTTGCAAATTTGACCAACAATCAAATTCGTTTATTGCTTTTAATGTATATGATGGCTTACCTGGAAATGACTTTACTAGCAACTCGTTTTTTAGAAACAAAGAGGGTAAACTTTACGTTGGTAGCCTTAATGGGCTCATTCAATTTGATCCAAAAACAATAGAAAAAAACGATGAAGAAAATAATATCGCTTTTATATCCTTAAAAGTAGGTGGCGAACAAATAAACCCTACTACACACCCAGATATTATAAAAGGCAATATCAGTGAAATAGATCAAAGTAATCTATCACACGATGACAATGTATTTACCATAGAGTTTAGTTTATTAAATTTCATAAAACCCAACAAAAATCAATACCTGTATAAATTAGAGGGCTTTGAGTCTGATTGGAAATTTACCAACACTGGTTCTGTAACGTACACCAATTTGCCCTCAGGAACCTATAATTTGTTGGTAAAAGCAGCCAATAATGATGGTATTTGGAATGAACAATATAGCGCTATCACAATTATAGTAAGCCCTCCGTTTTGGAATACCTGGTGGGCATATATCATTTACTCATTGCTATTCGGATCCGCAATCCTTTTTGTAACCCGCTATTTTTGGATGCGAGAAAAATATAGACAACAACAATTATTGCAACAATATAAAATTGATTTTTTTACCAATATTTCCCATGAAATAAGAACACAATTAACGTTGATTGCCACTCCATTAAAAGCAATAACGCAAAATGAATTACCAGAAGGGATGCGTAAAACACAATTATCCAATGTGCAAAAACATACCCAAAAATTAACAGACCTTGTAAACGAAATGCTTGATTTTAGAAAAGCAGAAACAGGTACCATGAGTTTACAATTAGCGCCTATCCAATTGGGTGCGTTTATTTCAGATATAGCAGATCAGTACCAATCCATTGCCGCAGAAAAAGGAATACAATTACAATACAACATCAAAGATTTAGACCTTCAAGTAAAAGTAGATAGCTTACAAATTTCAAAAGTGATCAATAATTTATTGAGTAACGCCATAAAATTTACGGATCAAGGAAATACAGTTGGCATAGAACTTAAACTTAAGGAAAACGATGCTATCATTAGAGTGTGGGATAATGGTATTGGCATAGATCCAAAATATTTTAGCAATCTTTTTAATAATTTTTTTCAAGTTAATGATGAAAGATCAAAAAATACAGGATACGGTATTGGGCTTGCATTATCTAAAAGTATTGTTGAATTACATAGTGGTACTATAGAAGTGTCAAGCAAGGTTAGAAAAGCTGGACATGGTGGTTTTACGGTATTTACCATTAAACTACCTGCACATTCAACCCAAAATGTAAGCGGAGCAACACATAAAGAAAAACCAGTTGTTTTGATTGTGGAAGACAATAACGATCTCCGAAAATTTATGGTTGATGCACTAGAAAAAAATTACACTATTATAGAAGCGAGCGACGGAAAAGAAGGGCTAGATATAGCCATCGAATCCATTCCAGACCTGATTATTTCCGATATTATGATGCCCGTAATGGATGGCCTTGACCTTTGCGCATCCATTAAAAAAGGCAAAAACACGTCACATATTCCTATTATACTACTCACTGCAAAAGCAACCATTGACGATCAAATTAAGGGCTTAGAATACAAGGCCGACGCATACATTACAAAGCCATTTGACTTAAGACTATTGTTGACCCAAATCAATAATTTATTACACAACCGTTCTTTACTACAAGAAATATATAGGACTCATTATTTACAAGTTGATACAACAAAAAACGAAAACACCGCTGTGGTTGAATCAGACCCATTTTTGCAAAAAATGGTTGACCAAATACAACTTGAATTAGAGAATACCGAATTTTCTGTGGCAGCACTCGCAAAAAAGATGGCTGTCAGCCAACCCGTTTTATATAGAAAAGTACATGCACTAACCGGCTTGTCCGTTAATGAATTTATTAAGTCGTTACGCATGAAAAAAGCTGGCGAACTATTAATTAGTAAAGCACACAATGTTTCTGAAGTTGCCTATATGGTAGGTTTTGCCGACAGGAAATATTTTAGCAAAGAGTTTAAAAAACATTTTGGCAAAAACCCTTCTGACTACGAATAACCATCCATTAAAAATGAATTGGCATAAACTTCGAATTCCTACTTAATCTTAATGCAGGCGTTGGCACTTTAATATAATTGAGCACGTGCGCAAGGCTTTGCCAGAAAGGCTTTTTAGGAAGCAAGCCCTTAAAATCGATATCTGGGGCCAAATAAAATTCATACCCACCTTTACCCCAATCTGAAGTTCCACCAGGCATATTAATATAATAATTATTAAGGGTGTGATCTACGCCAATTCCAACAGAAACACCCAACCATTTGGGCCACTTACTTGATGGCTTATACCGGCGAGGATTATAGGTGAGCCAAAAAGTAGAATTCATATAGTCGTCTTGAAAATTACTTTCACGCTTAATAAAATCGAAATAGTAATTATCCTTTCTATAATAACTATACTTGATGTCTACTGCTTTTAAGAATTTACTTTTAGACTGAAAGTAGGGATAAAAACTTCCTAAAGATCCACTCATCCAATCATACACACTAAAGCCCCAGGTTGGCGAATAACCATCTTTAATTTCAATAAAACCCTGAACGGCTGTACCTAATAAGCCGCCCCACAATAGTGACTGTGCCTCAGTTTTACCAGACCATCTAATACCACGCGCAAAAATATCACTCGTAATACGGGCACCAAAAAAATGACCCACTTTATCAAGCCCCTTTGCATAAATAGCATCTCTACCAAAATCAAAAGCCTGCGTAATACTAGACCCACCACCATCAAAATGAAAACTTTTGCGCGAATCGGCCCACCAAGCATTTTGTATATAATGATAACTCCCATATAACGCTAAAAGCGAAGTGCCATTAACAATTGCAAACCTTTTATTATTGAGCGTGTCTGCATTTTTAAAAAAAAGAGTTTTTGTTTTTAAAGCAGGAATCGTATCCATTTCATTGGTAGCGAAAACAGATACCGTAAACAACATACTTATCATCCAAAAAATAAAACGCATATACTTATGTTAATCTTGTAAAATAATCATTAAATCTTATTCGTGCCAACTAAATGTATCCGCAACAATTTGTTCTTTATTTTTTTGCAGATATTCTAAAAACGAAGCTGCTGTTGGCGATAGCTTCTTACCCTTTAACCAAATTAAATTCCATGTTGTTTTTAAAGGGAGCCCTTTAACAGGAATAATTTGCAGCTCATTGCTTACAATTTCTTTACGAATACCAATAAAAGGCATAATAGAATAGCCAAGGCCCGCCATCAGTGCCTGTTTAACAGCTTCATTAGAAGTAAGCTCCATTTTACGTAGCACGGTAATATTGTTACTTTGTAAGAATTTTTCCATCACCTGTCTAGTACCTGAGCCTTGCTCTCTAAAAATAATAGGTAGGTTTTCAAACATTTTTTTAGCCGTAACATTTTCCTCTTGATCTGTTTCGCGTTTGCCTACTAAGTACAATTTGTCTTGCAATAAGTCTAGTTTATCAATATCCAAAAGAGACGGTAAAAATGAAACCAGTCCAAAATCTATTTCATTGTTTTTTAAACTTTCAAATACCTTGTTTTTATTGGTTACATCCATTAACAGTTCAACACCAGCGTGCTGACGCATAAATCCAGATAAAAAAAAGGGCATCACATACTTACCAGTAGATACAGACGCAATTTTTAACCGGCCCGTTAACTGATTTTTATAAGCCAACGATTTGTAATTGATGGCATACACCTGATTTATGATGTTTTCTGCGGCTTCAGCAATCTCTTTACCAAAATCTGTGATGTATACCTTTCGGCCAATAACCTCAATTAATGGTACACCAAATTGATCCTGAAAGTTTTTTAATTGAATGGACACCGCCGGCTGTGATAGGTTAAGTGCCACAGAGGCCTTTGTTACACTCTGGGTTTGCACCACTTTTAAGTATACCTGAAGCTGATTGAGGGTGTAATTCATAAGTTTTGTTTATGATATCGATAACAAATATAAATAAAAATTTATGTATTTAAACCCCCAATTTTGCGGCATTGAAAAATGTAAAGCAATGACGAGAATAACAGTAGCAAAAGGTGATGGCATTGGACCAGAAATCATGGACGCAGCCCTAAGTATTTTGACCGCAGCAGGGGCAAAATTTGCCATTGATGAAATTGAAATTGGAGAAAAAGTGTTTTTGGCCGGAAATACGGCGGGCATTGCACCAGCGTCATGGGATATTATTAGAACCAACAAAGTATTTTTAAAATCACCCATCACTACCCCTCAGGGTGGTGGCTACAAAAGTTTGAACGTTTCTACTAGAAAATTTTTAGGCCTCTACTCAAATATTAGACCATGCATGAGCTTGCATCCGTTTGTGAAAACAAAGCATCCAATCATGGACATCTTGATTGTAAGAGAAAATGAAGAAGACTTATATGCTGGTATCGAACACCAACAAACAGACGAAGTAGTTCAGTGCTTGAAATTGATTAGCCGACCTGGTTGCGAAAAAATTATTAGATACGCTTTTGAATATGCAAAACAACAGAATAGAAAAAAAGTAACCTGTTTTACAAAAGACAATATCATGAAACAAACAGATGGTTTGTTTCGTAAAGTATTTAATGAAATAGCGGCAGAGTATCCTAACATTCAAAACGAACACTGGATTATTGATATTGGTGCTGCTAAATTAGCAGATACACCAGAAGTATTTGACGTGATTGTAATGCCTAACTTATACGGCGATATTTTAAGTGATGTGGCAGCACAAATTACAGGATCGGTGGGGCTTGCAGGCTCTGCCAATATTGGTGAAGAGTGCTCAATGTTTGAAGCCATTCACGGATCGGCACCAGATATCGCTGGCAAAAACATTGCAAACCCATCTGGCCTATTACAGGGCGCCATTATGATGCTAAACCATATTGGACAAGCTGACGTTGCAGAAAAAATTCAAAACGCATGGCTTAAAACCATCGAAGACGGAACCCATACCCCAGATATATTTAAAGAAGGTACCAGCAAACAAAAAGTAGGTACCAAAGAATTTGCAGCTGCTGTTATTGCCAATTTAGGACAAAAACCATCGGTGCTAAAAGCGGTTGCTTATTCTAACAACTTAGCTATTGAACTTCCAAAGTATAAGAGAAAAGAGCCAGCAACAAAAACATTAGAAGGCGTGGACCTTTTTGTGCACTGGGGAGGTTCAGACCCGAATGAACTAGCGGGTAAAATTCAGAAAATGGAAAGCAAAGGCATTTACCTTTCTATGATTACCAATAGAGGTATTAAAGTATGGCCTGATGGATTTAGAGAAACATTTTGCACCGATCATTGGAGATGTAGATTTAAAGCAAAAAATGGCGAACAAATGTATAAAACAGATATCATCGAGCTTTTAGAAAAAGCCATCGAAGAAGACATTGACGCCATTAAAACCGAGAACCTGTATGCATTTGACGGCACGCCTGCCTACTCATTAGGTCAAGGCCAATAAATAAACTCAAAAAAAACAACATGGAAAATAATAAAGTAACACTCATTGATGGCACATTTAATGTTGCAGAAGCAAAAGACGTATTAACAAATATGTTTACGATGAAAATAAACTTTCATTCGCAAAAAAATGTAAGTCATGTAGAGCGCTTTGGAAAAACAGATGATGCTGCTTTAGAAAAAGTTGAATTCTTAAAAGCAGAACTAGCAAAACTTGAAACAATCATTGCAGCAGCAACTGATAAAAATGTATCTCTAAAAGTTACATCGAATATTCATATTGACTACATTAATGAGCCAGCATAAATTTTTTAAAGGCCGGTCAATTGTAATAGCAACCAAGCACAAAAAACAACATGCCATAGCACCGCTACTTGAAAAAGAGCTGGGCGTAATCTGCATCGTACCTGAAAAATTGGATACAGATGTACTCGGTACTTTTTGTGGCGAAATTGAAAGGACATTAAGCCCGATCGACGCCGCTAAACAAAAGTGCATGCTTGCCATGGAACTTACTGGCACTGATTTAGCAGTTGCAAGTGAGGGCTCTTTTGGCGCTCACCCACTACTCTATTTTTTACCCGCAGACGATGAACTACTTGTACTAATCGATAAAAAAAATGGATTAGAAATTACTGTTCGTGAAGTTTCTACAAAAACAAATTACAATGCCAAAGAAGTAAATTCCGAAGAAGACTTATTGGCATTTGCACAAAGTGCTTTGTTTCCTGGCCATGGTCTAATTTTAAAAGATAAAAAAGAGGGCTATACTGCGATTGCAAAAGGTATTGTTGATGCCAAAGAATTACTTGAAACCTTTAGGCAGTTTATGACAACCTATGGATCTGTGCATGTAGAAACGGATATGCGTGCGCACTTGAATCCATCAAGAATGAAAGTCATAGAAGAAACGACTAAAAAACTAATCGCCAAAATAAAGACTACCTGCCCAAGCTGTCAAACACCCGGATTTGGTATTAAAGAAGCTACACCAGGGCTACCTTGCGAAAATTGCAAGGCACCTACCAAAAGCACTTTGTACCATGTATATGCTTGTCAAAAATGCAGCCATAACCACGAAGCATATTTTCCAAATGGAAAACAAGAAGAAGATCCTACCTACTGCGATAGGTGTAACCCATAAATAATATGATGCCATCAAACGCTATACAAGCTGCCGTAGCGGCCTTACAAAACAATGAGATTGTTGCCATGCCCACAGAAACAGTGTATGGGCTTGCAGGCAATGCGTATAGCGAAGTTGCGGTGCAAAAAATATTTGCATTAAAAAATAGACCACACTATAACCCACTCATTGTTCATATAAAATCTGCGGCCTATTTACAGCAAGTAGCAAAAAATATTCCAGCAGTATCCCTACAATTAGCAGATGCATTTTGGCCCGGCCCGCTCACACTGGTATTAGAAAAACAAGATCATATCCCAGATATTGTAACCGCCGGTAAAAATACAGTTGGGGTAAGGGTTCCAGGTCATCCCGTAGCACTTGAATTATTAGAAGCCTTGGATTTTCCACTCGCAGCCCCAAGCGCTAATCCATTTGGCTCTATTAGCCCAACAACAGCAAAACATGTAGCAGATTATTTTACAAATACTTTAGACATTATTTTAGATGGCGGTAGTTGTGATAAAGGCATAGAATCTACCATTATTGGATTCGAAAACGGAGAACCCATTTTGTACAGACAAGGCAGCACAAAGACAGAGGATATCGAAAAAATTACGGGTGCATTAAAAATGCGTGTGCATGCAAATAACGAATCTGTGCTGGCACCAGGCATGCTCTCTAAACATTACGCACCTAATACAACAACGATACTAACTGATAATCTGGTAACTGAAATTGAAAAACACCTAGGCAAGAGCATTGGCGTATTACAATTAAAATCCACTACCCTACCAGCATTTGTGAAAGTCGTAGAAACACTTTCAGAAAGTGGTGATATGGAAGAAGCTGCTAAAAATTTATACGCAGCCATGCACCGCTTAGACCATCAAAACCTAGACCTGATTATTGCAGAAAAAATGCCTGCGCATGGAATGGGTGATGCTATCAATGATAAATTAGAAAGAGCAGCAAGTAGATAGTGCGCTCCGGAGGATTGCCAATGCTGCGCATTGTCATCCCGGATGGGCTCTTTGATCAATCTCCTGGGATTGTCAACTCACTTCGTTCGTTGCCATCCCAAAAATTCTCTTTGACCAAAGTCTTTGAAACAAAAGTGAAACTTTTGTTTCTCTTTTAAAACGCTCATTTGCTCATTCAAGCAAGCTTGATTCGCAACATCGCATTTTAAAAGACTTCGCAGAGAGGAAGGGATTCGAACCCTCGATACGTTGCCGTATACACACTTTCCAGGCGTGCTCCTTCAACCACTCGGACACCTCTCTATAACTCAAACGATTCCAATAATTTATTGGGAGGGCAAAAATAAAGGTTCGGGGCTCAGGAACCGAATATTTTTTGTGCATTAGCCGTTGTAATCGATGCCACCTCGTGTAATGTCGTTTGTTTTACCTCGGCGAGTTTTTGGGCGATGTATAGCAAATACCCAGATTCATTGCGTTTACCCCTAAAAGGCACAGGCGTTAAATAAGGCGCATCGGTTTCAAGTACCAAATGAGATAACGGGACATTTGCAAGTGCTTCTGGCAATCCAGCATTTTTATACGTTATCACACCACCAATTCCTAAATAAAAACCAAGGTCTATAATTTGTTTTGCAGACTCTGCAGAGCCGCTAAAACAATGAAAAATTCCACGGAGTCCTTTTTTTGCAAAAGGCTTTACCATTTCGATGGTTTCTTGCATGGCATTGCGGGTATGTATAACAATGGGCCAGTTTTTTGCAAGTGCCCACTCCATTTGTGTTTCAAATGCAGTACGCTGTTGATTTTCAAAAGTTTTATCCCAGTAAAAATCAAGTCCTATTTCACCTATCGCCACAAAATCGCGAGTGTTAATCCATTTTTCTACAATAGCTAATTCATCAGCAACATTTTCTTTTACATAGCATGGGTGCAGTCCCATCATGGCGATGCAAACGCCTGGATATTTTTTTTCTAACCCTAGCATCGTGTCTAACGAGTTGCTATCGATGGCAGGTAAATAAAATTTTTGAACATGATCTTGTTGCGCGCGTGCAATAACGGCGTCAATATCAGCAGTAAATTCATCAGAATATAAATGCGTATGCGTATCAATGAGTATAGGCGCCATTGTATAAATATCTTTTATGCATTAAATTTAATCGCTTCAAATGTATAGCCCTCATTAGCAAAATGAGCGAGCATTTTAGGCAGTGCTGATTGTAAACGTGGAAACGCTTTTTCACTATCATGAAATAAAACAATAGACCCGTTTTTGCTATGATACACTGTGTAACCAAGGCAGGCGTCGGCGTTTAAAGAAGTATCAAAATCGGCACTGAGCACATCCCACATAACAATGCGCATACCTGAAAACTGCTGTTTGATTTTTTTGATTTGACTTCTTTTGATTCGACCATAAGGCGGTCTAAATAAGTTAGACTTAATATGCTTGGCGGCAGTCGTAATATCTTGCAAATATTCTTCGTCAGAAACCTTCCAGCCATTAACATGATGCTGGGTATGGTTGCCCACGGCGTGCCCTTCAAACATAATTTGAGCATAAATACCAGGGTAGGCTTCTACATTTTTACCGATACAAAAAAAAGTGGCTTTTGCCTGATATTCCCGTAAAGTATCGAGCACAAAAGGGGTAATGGTGGGGTGTGGACCGTCGTCAAATGTCAGGTACAACACTTTTGACCTGGAGGGCATACGCCAAACAAGTGAAGGGTATAGCGCCCTTAGCCACCAAGGTGTTTTTACGAGGTACATGTGGCAAATATAAATCTTATCTTTGCGCCATGAACAAAAGAGTACGTGTCCGTTTTGCGCCCTCCCCAACTGGAGGCTTACACCTAGGGGGTGTAAGAACCGTTTTATTCAATTACCTGTTTGCTAAAAAACATGGTGGTGATTTTATATTACGTATCGAAGACACCGACCAATCTAGATTTGTACCCGGTGCCGAGGAATATATTTTACAAACACTTAATTGGTGTGGACTTACCCCAGATGAAAGCCCGATTGCTGGTGGCCCATATGCGCCTTACAGACAAAGTGAGCGCAAAGCCATGTACAAACAGTATGCTGAGCAGTTAATTGATGCAGGTTACGCTTACATAGCTTTTGATACGCCTGCAGAGATTGAAGAAATGCGTAACAATTTTAAAACGCCTGAAAATCCTTCGCCACAATACAACCAAACCATTCGCGCTAAAATGCGCAACTCATTAACACTTAGTAAAGAGGAAGTGGATGCTTTATTAGCTGCTAATACGCCGCATGTGGTTCGTATTAAAATGCCAGATAACGAAGACGTTACTTTTACAGATATGATTAGAGGTGAGGTTTCATTTAACACTTCGCAAGTAGATGATAAAGTATTATTAAAAGCCGATGGCATGCCTACCTATCACTTAGCCGTGGTGGTAGATGATTATCTCATGAAAATAAGCCATGCATTTAGAGGTGAAGAATGGCTTCCTTCTGCACCTGTGCATTTGTTGTTATGGAAATATTTAGGTTGGATTAATGACATGCCGCAGTGGGCGCACCTTCCGCTTATTTTAAAGCCGGATGGCAATGGGAAACTGAGTAAAAGAGATGGTGACCGTTTAGGATTTCCTGTATTTGCGATGGACTGGACCGATCCAAAAACAAATGAAAAAAACACTGGATTTAAAGAGCATGGATTTTTACCAGAAGCATTTGTAAACCTACTTGCCGTGCTTGGTTGGAACGATGGCACCGATCAAGAACTGTTTAGTATGGCTGATTTAATAGAAAAGTTTTCGATGGAGCGCGTACATAAAGGAGGTGCTAAATTTAATTACGAAAAAGCAAAATGGTTTAACGCCGAATGGATTAAAAACACTGGTAACGCTTATTTAGCTTCACTTGTACAACCTTATTTTGATGAGGCTGGTATTAAAGCTCAGGATAAATCTTATTTAGAAAAAATAATTGGCATCACTAAAGAGCGCTGCATTTTACTACCCGATTTTATTACACAAGCTGGCTTCTATTTTGCCGCACCTACAAGTATAGACACGGCGTCTATTGCACCTAAGTGGGACGACAATAAAAAGAATTTCTTTGAAGCGCTTTGCTCCGCTTTTGAAAATTCAAACAGCAATGACCATACCGTTTTAGAAAATATTTTTAAAGAATTAACCGCTGCACACGGGTTAAAACCTGGCGAACTCATGCTGCCTATGCGCATTATGTTAGTAGGTGGTAAATTTGGTCCTGGTGTGTTTGAAATAGCTGCTACCATTGGCGTTGCTGATGCCGTAGCAAGAATTAA
>CANEWV010000024.1 GCA_947442905.1 Chitinophagaceae bacterium
CAACAGAAGAACAAGAATTGTGGTATTACCTCAGTTAGATCAGTTCTTTAAGTTATTAGAAAAAAAGTAGTCTTTACTAACCCAATCCTATATTTGAGAGCGCTTCCTATAAGGAGGCGCTTTCTTTTTTATAGATAGGTGCGTAAATAAAAAAACAAGAACCTTCTTTGATCGTTTCAATTAAAGAATTGGTAATATTTTCTGGAACGGCAGGGCAACCCCAGCTTCTTCCAATACCCGATGTATGCGAAGCAAAAGTTTCATTCACATACGGTGCACCATGTATTACAATAGACCTCACTAATGCGTGATCATTCATTCCTTTTTCTTTTCCATCCAGTGCCAACGACAAACCATTTTTTCCAGTGTAGGTATTTTGCGTAACAAAAAATCCCAAACTACTTTTTAAACTATTTATTTTATTGGAAAAATTTTTTGCAATCGCAGCCCCCGAATTTTTTCCATGCGCTACATAATCGTAAAAAATTAATTCCTGGGTAATTACATTAATTACAAAGAGTCTTTTTTGTGTGGAAGGCAGGCTAAAGTCTACAATCGATAAAACAGCGCTGTTCATTAATTTGCCGTGTGCCAATAATTTTTCGAAACCCCTTAGGGCTAGATCAAATGCTTTTTTGGAAAGGCCGCGCTGTTCGAGTGCTAATTTTTGGTAAAGCTGCTCTTTTGGGAGCGGCTCTGCCAGGCTAGCCAATGAAAATGCCATAAAAAGGCAAAACAACTCTGTTTTGGCGCCCTTTTTAATAAAATTTGGTATGAATTGTATGTAATCTTGCTTGGTCAAGCTGCAAAGGTACCCCATTAAATACGGGATGACACTATAGCTTATGTTAAAACCAAGCTTTACAACAAAAAAATCCCGCCTTAGGGTTTAACTATGGCGGGAAAGCAGTTAGCTGTTGGTTAGACTAGCTATATAACTAAGACAACCTTTTATCAATTTCGCTGCGTAGAGATGAAAATATTTCTTCTACGGTTCCTTCTCCCTTGATTTTCACCACTTTATCAAATCCAGCATAGTAGTTGGCTACTACAGTGGTTTTTTGTTCGTACTCATTAATACGGGCTCTGATCACCGTTTCGTTGGTATCATCTGACCTTCCAGAGGTTAAACCCCTGTTTAGTAAGCGTTTAACCAGCTCTTCTTCACTTACCTCAAGTGCCAGTACTAGGCTAATTTCGGTTTCTTTAAGGGCTAATAGCTTGTCAAGTGCAATACTTTGGGCCTCTGTGCGCGGGAATCCATCAAATAAAAAGCCTTTTGCAGCTGGATTGTTATCTAGCGCCGAGCTAATCATGCCAATGACTACTTCATCCGGAACCAATTGACCCTGATCCATAAAACGCTTGGCTTCAAGTCCAAGTGGGGTTTGGTTGGCTATTTCACTTCTTAATAAATCGCCGGTAGACAGGTGTTTTAATCCGTAAGATGCAATTAGGTTTTCGCTTTGCGTTCCTTTGCCACTACCGGGAGGTCCAAATAAAATAATATTAAACATGTTGATTGGGATTCTTGCTTGCAACAAATATACGAATTTGAATTATATACAACTAAACTAGCGGCACCTTTGTTATACCTTTAAACACCAGATCCTGGCAGAATATGAAAAAGATCATCCTCTATTTATTATGCTTGATAACCGTGCAAAGCTGCAGTGGATCTACGTTACAACAAAAAGCGATGACTATGGAAGACACTACAAAAAACAACAATCCACATTTTTCTAGAACGGACACTACCATTGTTCAAGTACCAGAAGACGCATGGAAAAAAATACTATCACCAGAGGTTTTTTATGTTGCCAGACAAAAAGGAACCGAAAGACCTTGGACCAGTAGGTTTGAAGACTTTAAAGAAGCCGGCACATACTACTGTGCTGTTTGCGGAAACGCACTATTTAAGAGCAACACAAAATTTGATAGCGGTTGTGGTTGGCCAAGTTTTTTTGAGCCCCTAACCAAAACATCCATTATTTATTTAGAGGACAATACACTTGGGATGAAAAGAACAGAAGTGCAGTGCGGCAGGTGCAAATCTCACCTGGGTCATGTGTTTGAAGATGGTCCGCCACCAACAGGTTTAAGGTATTGTATCAATGGCGTGGTGTTGGATTTTGTACCAAAGCCCGCCGAAAAAAAGTAATCTGCTTTTTCGATATCCGAAAAATCGAGCGGGGCTGCTACTCCCCCAATAAATTTGTTTATTTTTGTTCTTCAATTTGATACTATGATTACTACAGGAAGCTCTATCATTAGCATTTATACCGAGATGACACCCAATCCGGAAACCATGAAATTTGTGGCAAACAAATTATTGTATCCAGGAAAAAGTTTAGACGTTGCCGATGAAACACTTGCAGTAGCATCTCCGCTTGCAAAAGAGTTGTTTAGTTTTCCATTTATCAAAGCGGTATTTATTGCTTCTAATTTTGTTACACTTACAAAAACACCTGACACCGACGATTGGCAGGATGTAATTCCTACGATCAAAACTTTTTTACAAGAGTATTTAGAAAATGGTGGTGTTGTAGTGAATGAAGAAGAGGTTGCAAAAATGAAACAAGAAGCAACCAATACCGTAAATGCTGACGATGATGATATTGTAAAGCGTGTTAAAGAATTATTAGAAAACTACGTAAAGCCAGCTGTTGAAATGGATGGCGGCGCGATACAATTTAAAAGCTACAATGATGGCGTTGTAAACTTAATGTTACAAGGTAGTTGTAGTGGTTGCCCTTCTTCTATGGTAACACTAAAAGCCGGTATCGAAGGCATGATGAAACGCATGATTCCGGAAGTAAAAGAAGTGGTAGCAGAGGCCGAATAAAATGAGCGCTGCCAGCTTATACCAATCTTTTATAGATGGTTTATTACAAACATCCGCACTAGAATTTATTGCCGTGCTTGCAGGTATTGCAAGTGTTTGGTTTAGCAAAAAAGAGCAGGTACTCGTGTATCCTGTGGGTCTTATCAATACTACAATTTTTGTTTACTTAAGTTTTAAAGGTCACTTACTAGGCGAAGCGAGTGTAAATATTTATTATACTATCATGAGCGTTTATGGATGGTGGTTGTGGACGCGTAAAAATGAGCAGCAGCAAACGGTTTTGCAAATTCAGTTTTCTACCCAAAAAGAACTTTTACAACAACTATTATTTTTTGCCGCATTTTATGCGGTGTTATACACGGCGCTCTACTATGCCAAAGCAGCTTTTGCAGAGGGAGCCATTCCTTGGGCCGACGCATTATCAAGCGCAGCAGCGTATACAGGCATGTGGCTCATGGCTAAGAAAAAAGTAGAGAGCTGGTATTATTGGATTGCCACAAATATTTTTTCGATCCCACTTTATTTTGTGAAGGGATATGTTTTTACCAGTGTTCAATTTGCTGTTTTATTAGCGCTTGCGATTGCAGGACTAATAGCCTGGCGTAAAAAAGCACAAGCAGCATGAGTACAAAAGCAGCCCTTAAAAAAATTGTAGTGATAGGTCCGGAAAGTACCGGTAAATCTACACTTTGCGGGTATTTAGCGGATTATTATAACACGCTTTGGTGTCCAGAATTTGCAAGGGAATATTTATTAGAAAACGGCACTAAGTATACAGTGGATGATTTAATTACGATTGCAAAAGGTCAATTAGACGCAGAACAAAAACATACCGTAGCGTTACAATCACAAACGGATCAAACGGGAATTATAAAACCACTCATTATTGACACCGATATGTATGTTATGAAAGTATGGGCTGAATATGTATTTGGTACTTGCCCTACTTTTATTTTAGATGAAATTAACAAGCAGCACTACGATTTGTATTTGCTTTGCAAGCCAGACATACCCTGGGTTAAAGATGAATTAAGAGAATACCCAAGCGAAAAACCACGTCAAGAACTTTTTCAGATTTATAAAGATATTTTAATCAATCAGCAAACGCCTTGGGTCGAAATAAGTGGTGATTTTGAAGCACGTAATCAAAAAGCAGTGGCTGCTATAAACGAAGTTTTAGCGCGCTAATAAATAGCTACCGTATATTTTTTACCAATGGGTAAATAGGCTTTGTGTTTTTGTTTTTGAAGGGTGCCAATTCCATAAAAGCCAGCAGCAACAAGCATTCTAGTAGTATTAGCTGCATCGAGTAGTGGATATCCTTTAATTAAACTGTTGGCTATATTTAAAAACAGGTACGCACCACTTGCCAACCTAAACAGTATACCATTTGTAAACATACCCGATTTGTAACGCGACTGTGGCAGTCCCGAAATTTCGTTGATACTTACTTTTAAAAAACCTAACCAGGTAGTGTCTACCCTAAAACCACCAAAAGGCGTGGGCGATTGCTGCGCGCGGTACATATTAATGAGTAAAGAGTCTTTTAAAATAGTTTTTATTTTTCCTTCAATCCATTGTGTATTGCTAAATCTAAAAGTGATGCAATCTTTTTCTATCCAGCTTTGAATGGTTCTGCCTTTTTCTTTTAGTACGAGCGTGTTACCAAATTGCGCATTAGAAGATGTAACAGTAAATAAAACTGCTGCAAATATGCCCACCAAGTATTTTGCTAAAAACATGTATTTATTTTAATGCACCATAAAAAAGAAATACCCCAAATCCAATGAGTATAACACCAGCAATTTGATTGATTAAATGTAAGTTTTTTGTATTGAGTTTAGGTCTTAATTTTTCTGACAAAACAACTTTAACAATATCAGAAGCTAGTACAAAAACCAAACAAGTTATAAATACTATGGCTTTGTAATTGGCTGGATTGGTTGCTGTTGCTGCATCTGCAACAATTGCTGCGGTCCAGGCAAACCAAAACAAAAACACACCAGGGTTTAATGTATTCATAAAAAACCCTGATAAATAAAGGCCCACATATTTTTGCCAGGTTAATTTTTCATGAGCGCCCTTTGCATTTTCAGTGATACTTACTTTTTTAAATAGAAGTGTATAAACACCAAGCGCAATTAAAAAAACACTACCCGCCAGCGCAATTTTATTTTTGTGCTCAAGCGCCGTTGCAAAAAGTCCAGTAAAAAAATTACAAAACAAAACCAAAGAAATATCAGAGGTAGAAACCCCTGCCACAAATGTTAATCCGGCCCTTCGTCCACTATTGATGCTATGTTTTAGGATCGCAAAAATGATGGGTCCCACCGAAATGCTCAATATCAACCCCAGCACTAAACCCTTTATTAGCGGTGCTACCATATTCTATTTGTTACGAATGAAAGTTTCAAATGCCTCTAATTGTTTACCCTTTAATACCCTCGGAAACTTGTGTTGTCCACCCAGTTTTCCTTGCGACTCCATAAAACCCATAAATACTGCTTCTTTAATGACTGTTACAGAAACGTCTTGCAAGGCGCTTTTTCGTTCGGTGGCATAATCATCATTGATGGTACATAGGTACTGATCTATGGCAGCGGCTAGTTCGGTTTCGTTGACGGTGTCGTTGCAAGCAACATACCATTTGTGTGCAAATAAATTTCCATGGGGCACACCGGTAACGGTATATTCTGGAATGCTAATATTAAACGCTTCACTTACGGTTTCAACCGCCTTGTTCATATTGTCTACACTCAGGTGCTCGCCTACTAAACTTAAAAAATGTTTGGTTCTTCCGGTAATGATGATTTGAGCATTCTCTTTGTCAATAAATTTTACGGTATCACCAATTAAATAGCGCCACGCACCCGCAGCGGTACTAATTAAAATGGCGTAATCGGTGCCTTCTTCTACTTCATCTATTAGCAGCGCGGTCGCATTATCTTTTATTTCTCCCTCTTCGTCAAAATTATTTTCATTGAAAGGAACGAATTCTAAAAATAAGTGCTGCCCCGTTACAAGCCGCATGCCTACTGCGTTTTGATGATCTTGGTAAGCAATAAAACCTTCGCTTGCCAAATACGTTTCGATGTACGTAATAGGTTTTCCTAATAATTTTTCAAACCCTTTTTTATAAGGTTCAAAGCTCACGCCACCATGTCCAAAAAAAGATAAATTGGGCCAGAGCTCATGAATATTTTTGAGCTTATATTTTTTTACAATCATTTCGATACAGAGCTGGATCCAAGCGGGCACACCCACTAAAAAACCAATATCCCAATTAGGGGCTTCAGCAACGATCTCTTCTAATTTTTTATTCCAATCTTTTTCTTTGGCTATTTTTTTTCCGGGTTTGTAAAAAGGTTGAAACCAAGAAGGTAATTTTTTAGCAGTGATGCCACTTAAATCGCCAGCGTAAAAACCCGTTCCCTTTTGAAGCTCTGTGCTACCACCTATTGCAAGCCAGCCCTTTGCGATAGACGTGTATGGAATATTTTTATAGTGCCTAAGGCTTAACAGCTGCTTCACCATAATGGCCTTGTTGCCGGATAATAACTCGCGCGTAACCGGAATATACTTGCTTGATGCTTCCGAGGTTCCACTACTTAGTGCGTAATATTTTATTTTGCCAGGCCAACAAACATCAGATTCTCCGTCCATACATTTGTGCCACCACTCTTTGTATATTTTGTTGTAATTGTAAATAGGCACTGCTTTTTGAAAATCTTTTGCAGGCGTTTTACTTTTTAAAAGCGTTTCAAAATGAAACGTATTTCCAAACGCCGTGTTCTTTGCACGACGGAGTAATTTTTTTAAAACACGGTCCTGTTCCTTTTTTGTGTTTTTTGGGGATAGGGAGAGGTCAAATAGGGCCATGCTACAAAGCTAAAGCAAAATGGCACAAAACTTGAATAGTGGCTCCATCTTCGTTACTTTTGCGTTATGTTAAAAGAAACACTGATAGCGGCTACAAAAGCGGGTGCTGCCGAGTTGCAGCGGTTTTTTAATGGGGCGTTTGAAATTAGCCACAAAGAAGGGGTTAATAACCTAGTAACAGAAGCAGATCATGCAGCAGAGCGCGCCATAATTGGTGTTATTCAGGCGGCGTATCCAGATCATTTTATTTTAAGTGAAGAAACCGGTGAAATTATCACCACGTCGGAATACAAATGGATTATTGACCCAATTGATGGTACCGTAAATTTTGCCAACGGTATTCCTATTTGTTGCGTAAGTGTGGGACTAGAAAAGGCTGGTGAAATTATTATGGGCGCGGTATACAACCCTATCATGAACGAATTTTATTTTGCCGAAAAAGGAAAGGGTGCTTTTGTAAACGATAAAAAAATAAGCGTAAGTAAAAAAACCAAAGTCATAGAGTCTTGTCTTGTAACAGGTTTCCCGTACACGTATTTAGACACACCCAATGGACCACTTCAGGTATTTGAAAAATTAATTAGAAAAGGCATACCTGTGCGTAGGCTAGGTAGCGCCGCCATTGACCTCTGCTGGGTAGCTGCTGGTAAATTTGATGGTTTTTATGAACATAAATTACAGGCCTGGGATAGCGCTGCAGGTTTTTTAATGGTATTAGAAGCCGGCGGAAAAGTAACGGATTATGCAGGTAAAGATTACTCCGTATACCAACCACATTTATTAGCTACCAATGGACAAATTCATGACGAGTTACTAGCCATAATTAATGGCGCACCCGTACAATAAAAAATTAAACATGAGCGAACAAAGAACAGAAATAACGACACTTGGTGAATTTGGATTGATAGAACATCTTACCAAAAATTTTGAAACGCATAACGCTTCTACCGTTTTATCGGTGGGCGATGACGCTGCGGTAATTGACCATTTTGGAAAACAAACGGTGGTTACTACGGACCTTTTACTAGAAGGCATTCACTTTGATTTAATGTATACACCATTAAAGCACCTAGGCTACAAAGCAGTGATGGTAAACCTTTCGGACGTTTACGCCATGAATGCGCAACCAACGCAAATCACAATCAGTATTGGTATTAGTAACCGTTTTAGTGTAGAAGCCATCACCGAATTTTATGAAGGCGTGCATATTGCTTGCGAAAAAAACGGCGTAGATTTAGTAGGTGGTGACACCTCTTCTTCACAAAAAGGTTTTGTAATTTCTGTAACAGCCATTGGTGAAGTAGCACCGGATAAATTTGTAAAAAGAAGTACCGCTGCTGTTGGCGATTTAATTTGTGTAACTGGCGATTTGGGCGGTGCCTTTTTAGGTTTAACACTCATGGAAAGAGAAAAAAAGATTTATCTCGAAAACCCGGGTGTACAACCTGATTTAGAAGATGAAAGTTATATAGTAGGTAGGCTTTTAAAGCCAGAAGCGCGCAAAGAAATCATTTCATTTTTTGCAGAAAATAATATTATGCCAACGGCTATGATGGACGTGAGTGATGGCATTAGTAGCGATGTCTTACACTTATGTAAGCAAAGCATGGTGGGTTGTAGAATTTATGAAGAAAAGCTTCCGATATCTGATGAATCAAGAAGGGCAGCATTTAAGTTTGGACTAGACCCTACTGTTTGCGCGCTTAATGGTGGTGAAGATTATGAACTACTCTTTACACTTAAACAAGAAGACCACGATAAAATTACACTCAACGAAGATATCAGCGTGATTGGTTATGTAGTAGATATCAATGAAGGCTCAAAACTATTAACCAAGGGCGGTAATACATTTGACATTACGGCTCAGGGATGGACAGCATTTAAAGAGGCATAATAATTATAGAAAAGTATGCGCTGCGCTCATGGTTACAAACTCGTTTTAGTTTTTTGTTGCCTAATTTTTGGGGTATCTGTAATAGCGCAAAAAAAATTAGCAGACGCTCCCAAAATAGCGCCAGCACTTCTTATTAAAGATTTGCAAACACTTCAAAAAGTGATTGAGCAAAATCATCCAAGCATGTATTGGTATACACCAAAAGACAGCATGGACTTTTATTTTTCAAGTGCACTAGCTTCTGTAAAAGATTCTATGTCGGCGTGGGCATTTAAAAATGTAGTAGCTACTTATTTAGCAAATATTAAGTGTGGTCACACATCGGTACATTTTTCTCCAAAGCTTACAAAGTGGTATGCTAGTTATAGATTTCCGCAGTTTCCTCTACAATTAAAAATTTGGAAAGACTCGGCGGTCGTTATTGGAAATTTATTTACCAAAGACAGTATATTAAAAAGAGGAACGATTGTTACAGCCATCAATCAAATGCCTGTAAAACCTTTAGTGGATAGCCTGTACAGTATTATTAGTACCGATGGCAATAGTATTAACTTTAAAAGCCAGGTACTCACTAATAATTTTGCTGGCTGGTATAAAGCTAAATTTGGCGATGCTGACAGCGTCTATCAGATTTCATATATCGATAGCGTCGGTAATGCTTCAACAACAAGTATTAATGCCTATCTGCCTCCAAAACCTAAAAATGACAGTGTTTCAAAATCAACTGTTGTAACCAGCAAACCAAAAACACCAAAACCAATAGCACCAAAAAAGTGGACACTACTTGTTGATAGTGCCACTAATACTGCGTTTATGAACCTTAGCAGCTTTTCTGGATCGGGACTCAGAAAATTTATACGCCAAAGCTTTAGAACCATAAAAACAAGAATCGTAAAAAATTTGGTGATTGATATACGTAGCAACGGTGGCGGTAATATTAAAAATTCTACGCTTTTATCAAGGTACATTTCAGATCATTCATTTAAAATAGCAGATAGTGTAGTAGCAAATAATAGGGGCATCAGTAAAGTGCCACTAACTAGTTTTTTAAATGTTATGTACTATGCACTTGCTAAAACATTGATTTCAAAAAAAGAAGCGGACGGAAAGTTTCATTTCAAAAGATTTGAAAAACATTATTATGCACCTGTTACAAAAAATCATTTTGACGGAAACGTTTATATTTTGCAAGGAGGCTATACTTTTTCGGCGTCAACACTTTTTACTTCACCACTTATGAAGCAAAAAAATGTTACGATTGTAGGTGAAGAAAGTGGTGGCGGCTATTATGGTAACTCTGCCATGATGATTCCTAATATTAAACTCCCTAACTCAGGGCTTCTATTTAGACTTCCGTTATACCGCCTCGTTATGGATAAAACAAGGCCCAAGGGTAATGGTGTAATCCCGCATGTAATGGTAGATCCAAGTTCGTATGCCATCAAACAAGGCTTTGATATAAAACTAGAGGCCGTTAAAAAAATGATTCAGCAAAAAAATTAAGAGGCTACTATTTTAAGTAGCTCCATTTTTTCGTTTAAACAAACCAGCGCAGCAGTTTCACCCATTTGTATACATCCACTCATTTCTTTTTTTTGCATTACGCGCGCCGGATACAGGCTACACATTTTAATGGCTTCAGTAAAATTAATGCCCACGTGTTCCACTAAATTTTGAACCGATTTTAACTGCGTAAGCGCAGAGCCACTCAGCGTTCCGCCCGATTCATATTTATCTCCAACAAGGGTGTGCTTATAAAAACCAGTGCTTGTAGCTGTTACCGCGTCTGTGATACAAAAAAGGCGGTCACCCATTATTTGTTTAGCCGTTTTTACTGCATGATAATTTACATGGTATCCGTCTACAATAATACTACTCATGGCGCGCGGATGATTAAATAGCGCACCCACCATGCCCGGCTCTCTATGTAAAAAACCGCTCATCGCATTAAATAAATGCGTGGCTACTGTAATACCGTTATCAAAAAATTTTGTAGCTGTTTCATAATTTGCATTGCTATGCCCCGCCGATATAATAATGCCATGTGATTGTATCACATCAATTATGTGTGGATCACAAATTTCTGGCGCTAACGTAATCATGCTAATATGGTCTTTACCGTATGTTAAAATTTCTTCTAACTCGGTAACTGTTGGCGCATGAATAACATCCTCGTTATGTGCTCCTTTTTTAATCGCATTGATCCAGGGTCCTTCTAGGTGTAATCCTATACAACCCTTGCCACCGCTGGTTTTGTAAGCTTTAACGGCGTCAATGGCTTTATAAATAACGCCAGTAGATTGTGAAGCAATGGTGGGCTGAAAATAGGCGGCACCACCTGCTAAACAATATTCATATATTTTTTGAATACAATCAGCGTCTGGAAATTCTGATAACAATTTTTGGTCTGCACCATAAATTTGTAAATCAATAAATGCAGGTACTATGTAATGGTAAGCTGCACTAGCATCATACTGAATTTTTGAAATCGAAATGATTGTTCCATCTTTTATTTCTACAGCAGCTTCTTCTATCCATTCGTTCCCGGTAAACAATGACTTTGCAGA
>CANEWV010000025.1 GCA_947442905.1 Chitinophagaceae bacterium
TAAAACGGTTTCGGCAGATGCAGGTTTTAAAGAACCACCCGCTTTCATGTGTAAATAATGTCTACCGCTACCATCGCTTTTTAAAATACTATCTTTAATGCCAATGCTTTCGTCTTCTGTCGCTTCTAATAAAACAGCGCCAGCGCCATCTCCAAAAATGATACAAGTAGCTCTGTCGGTGTAGTCTACAATAGCACTCATTTTATCTACACCCACCACAATTACTTTTTTGAAACGACCACTCTCTATGTACATCGCCCCAGTAGTAAGTGCAAATAAAAATCCACTACATGCAGCGCTCATATCATAACCCCAGGCATTTGTGGCACCAATTTTATCACAAATAATATTTGCGGTGGCCGGAAATACCATGTCGGGAGTTACTGTTGCGCAAATAAGACAGTCAATTTCGGTAGGGTCTATATTCTTTTTTCTTAATATCTCCTGAACGGCAGGAACAGCCATATCGGAACTGCCTTTGCCTTCTCCTTTGAGGATTCTACGCTCTTCGATCCCAGTTCTGGATCTGATCCATTCGTCATTGGTTTCCACCATTTTTTCGAGGTCAAAATTGGTTAATTTGTCTTCTGGAACGTAGCCCCCTACGGCAGTAATTGTTGCTCTTCTGTTCTGCATATTGGATTTTCTTAAAATCTGCTAATTTTTAGCGTAAAGATAGGCCCAATTGTATCGTTTTTTACGCCTATTTTTACAGTTCTATTATGATCGCATTTGTAAGAGGAAAATACGCAATTAAGACACCCGCAAGAGTGGTTGTAGACGTTAATGGGGTAGGTTATGACCTTCAAATTAGCTTAAACACCTATAGTGCCATTGGAGATGCTGCCGAGGGTCAATTGTATACCTATTTGCATATCACAGAAAATGCGCAAACCTTGTTTGGTTTTGCCGATGGTGCCGAAAAAGAACTCTTTTTGCAGCTAATCAGCGTTTCTGGGGTAGGTGCTTCTACCGCTCGTATGATGCTATCAGGCCTTCGCCCCGATGAAATTACCAGGGCCATTGTACAGGGTAATACCAAGCAATTGGAGGCTATTAAGGGCATTGGTAAGAAGTCCGCAGAGCGTTTGGTGCTCGAATTAAGGGATAAATTAGGAAAACAGCATCAAGACGCTCCTTTTGGAGGGGGTTTTGTATCTTCGCCAGATAGCGATGCGGTTCAGGCTTTAGTGGCCCTAGGGATTGGAAAACCACTTGCAGATCAGGCCGTTAAAAAAACAATGGTAGCATTGGGTGCCGACGCACCACTTGAAGATGTTATTAAAACTGCTTTAAAAAACCTATAGACTATCGATCAAAACGCTACTTTATTAATCTTACTTTTTTGAGTCGGTATCGTCAATATTTATTTGGCTATTTTTTGTTGTTCAATTTACTGTTCTGCTCGGTTCAGTATTTGCATGCGCAAACAAAAACGGGTCTTCGTTATCCTATCAAGGATCGAAGGGCTGCCGCAATTGTAGCACCTAGTAAAAATCCATACGATATCAGGGATACCACACTTATCAAAAAGTCGGTGGTTTTTGATCCAATAACCAGGCAGTATAAAGTAGTTGAAACCATCAACGGAAAATTATACCGTACCCCAAGTTATATCGATTTTGATACCTATGTGAAACTGCAAGCAAAAGAAGATGAAAAGGAATATTTTAAAAAGCGGGCAGATGCTTTAACGGCGCTCAATAAAAAAGTAGCGCGCCCGCCCATGCAGGTCTACGATAAATTGTTTGATCGAATTTTTGGCGTAAGTGATATGTTAGGTAGCGCAGGTGGACAAGTAAAACAACTTGCGGATCAAGCCAAACAAATAGGGGATCAAGTCAAACAAATAGGGGATCAGCTTGGCAACCTAAAGGATCAATTAAAAAATACGGCAGAAGGGCTTGCTACCAATAAATTAAATGTTGACATTAAGCCAACCGGCGATGTAACTATCATGGCTGGCTATCAGGGTCAAAATATTAAAAACCCAACACTTCCTGAAAGGGCTAGAAAAAATGGCGGCTTTGATTTTGACATGAACACCAATTTAAGTGTGAATGCAAATATTGGAGACAAATTAAAATTCCCCATTAACTATAATACCCTTGCTAATTTAAATTTTGACAATCAGATTAAGCTCGATTATAAGGGCATGGATGATGAGCTTTTAAAAAGTATTGAAGCTGGAAATATTTCATTTCAATCGAGAGGTACTTTAATTCCGTCGGCTCAAAATTTATTTGGTGTTAAAACGCAGTTGCAATTTGGAAAATTATTTGTTACTGCGGCGCTCGCTAACCAACGATCTACCAGACAGTCAGTTGCTCTACAAGGTGGCGCATCTATGTTAACTTTTGAAAAAAAATTAGATGACTACGAAGAAAACAGACACTTTTTATTAGGCCAATATTTCAAAAATAATTTTAACAAGGCCATGAAAAATTTACCTGTCGTAAATACACAGGTACAAATTCAGCGCATCGAAGTTTGGGTTACCAACCGCACGGGCGCTACTACCGAAGCTAGGGATATTGTTGGTCTTATGGACTTAGGCGAGCCTAAGCCATATAATACTGGGGCAATAGCAGCAACAGCGGGTGGTGCACTTCCATTTAATGGCGCCAATAATTTATACACTGGACTTATAAGCAATCCAAGTAGCAGAAATCCTGCGGTTATTAATAGTTTACTATTGTCTAAAGGACTTAGACCCGTTGATGATTATGAAAAAACATTTGCGCGTAAATTAAATACCACCGAGTTTAGCTTTAATCCTCAAATTGGATTTTTATCCATCAATACGCAGTTGCAAGCAGATGAAGTGCTCGCCGTAGCATATCAGTATACCTACAATGGTCGTGTGTATCAAGTAGGTGAGTTTTCGCAAGACGTAGCACTTGATTCTAGCAAGGGTGTGCAAAAAGTTTTGTTTTTAAAATTATTAAAAGCAACTTCTCAACGAATCGAACTTCCCATTTGGGATTGGATGATGAAAAACGTTTACTCACTTGATGTTTTTGGAGGCATTCAGCGGGAAGATTTTAAACTCAATATTTTATACGAAGAACCTAGCGGCGGACTTAAAAGATATTTACCAGAAACCTCCAAAGCTGCCGAAGGATTTCCTTTACTTAAAATTTTAAATCTAGATAGGCTCAATAACCGAAACGATCCGCAGCCAGATGGTGTATTTGATTTTGTGGATGGATTTACGGTGCTGCAGCAAACGGGTAAAATTATATTTCCGGTACTAGAACCATTTGGGAATGACCTTGACACCCTTGCTTTTACGGGTATGCCTACGGCGGTCAAGCAAAAATATATTTATTATCAACTCTACGATTCAATTAAAGCGATTGCACAAACCTATGCAAACCTAAACCGCTTTGTAATGCAAGGGCAAGTAAAAAGTGGTGGCGGCGGGTCCGAAATTCAGCTCAATACTTTTAATATTCCACCAGGTTCGGTGCGCGTTACAGCGGGTGGCCAGCAATTAAGGGAAGGTCTCGATTATAGTGTCGATTATAATTTAGGAAGCATTAAAATATTAAACGCTGCCATATTAAGTTCCAATGTTCCAGTAAGTGTTTCTTTTGAAAACAATACAGGCTTTGGTATGCAAACAAGAGGCTTTAGTGGACTTCGTTTAGATTATATCGCCAATAAAAAATTCAGTGTAAGTGCAACATCGGTTAAATTAGGAGAGCGTCCATTTTTTACTAAAATGAATTATGGTGATGATCCTATTCGTAACACGATGTACGGATTAGATTTTAGTTATAAATCGGAACTACCTTCTGTAACAAGGCTTTTAAATAGACTTCCTTTTTATGCCACCAAAGCCAAGTCTAGCATTAATGCATATGGGGAAGGCGCGTTTTTAAAGCCAGGGCATCCACCGCAAATTGGTTCTGGAGGACAAGGGCTTATTTTTATTGATGACTTTGAAGGTACAAGAACCAATATTGATTTAAGGTTCCCGTTTGTAGCTTGGACACTTGCTTCTACGCCTCAAGGCAATCCTAAATTTCCAGAAGCAGGATTAACAGATTCTATCGATTATAATTATAACCGTGCCAAATTAGCTTGGTATAATATTGAACCTAATTTACAAGACAAAAACAGCAGTAACAATCCACTTAGGCGAAATGTAGCGGAGCTCAGTGACCCAAGGGTACGTCAAGTATTTACCAATGAATTATTTCCGCAGCGTACTACCAATATTACCGATGTTCAAACAGCAACATTAGACCTTGCCTATTATCCCAAAGAAAAAGGGCCTTATAATTATGAAACAAGATCAGCGCAGTTAGGAGCCGATGGTAAATTTAAAACGCCAGCTGCAAAGTGGGGCGGCATTATGCGAGCCATTGATCAAACAGATTTTGAAACGGGTAATATCGAATATTTTGAAATTTGGATGCAAGATCCTTTTATCACGAGTCCTAATAGTAGAGGTGGAAAAATATTACTCAACCTTGGTAATATTAGTGAAGACATTTTAAAAGATGGAAAACGTTTTTATGAAAATGGTATGAACACGCCTAAAGTGCCTGCTCAAGTTGATAGCAGTAACACTTGGGGTAAAACGCCCGTGAATCCAATTCAAATTACGCAGGCGTTTAGTAATGATCCTGACGACAGGCCTTACCAAGATGTGGGTTTTGATGGACTTGATGACAATGCAGAAAAAGTTAAAAAGAATTATATTTTACAAAAGTTGGCCAATAATTTTGGTGCATCCTCTTTGGTGTATCAAAAAGCACTTGTTGATCCTGCCGGTGATAATTATAAGTGGTACCGCGATAATAGTTTTGACGCGGCTGGTACGGGCATATTAGGTAGGTATAAAAACCATAACAATCCACAGGGTAATTCGCCCATTGCATCTGCTAGTGTATTTACACCTGCTGCTACACTCTATCCAGACAATGAAGATTTAAATAGAGACAATACCCTCAATGAAACAGAAGCGTATTACGAGTACGAAGTGTCTTTAAAGCCTGGCATGGCTGTTGGGGTTACACCATATATTACTGATAAAAGAACGCTATCTGTAAATGCAGCGGATGGAACTGTAAAAACAGAAAATTGGTTTTTGTTTCGTATTCCAATTAGAGGGTATACCAGAAAAGTGGGTAATATGTCCGATTTTAAATCGATACGTTTTGCACGTTTATACCTTACTGATTTTGAAGATTCTGTAGTAGTGCGTATGGCAAGAATGGATTTGGTACGCAACCAGTGGCGCCAGTTTAATTTTAAATTAGATACGACGGGTTCATATCAACCCATACCAGTAAATAGTGGAGTTACTTTTAATACACTCGCTGTTAATCTGGAAGAAAACAGTAGTCGTCAACCAGTTAATTATTTAATGCCTCCGGGTGTTGAGCGTGTTCAGTTACTGAGTAACAACGGCGTAAACCTGCAACAAAATGAGCAGGCCATGAGTATGCAAATTAGAGACTTAACTTCTGGTGATTCGCGCGCTGTATTTAAAACGGTTCCTTTTGACTTCAGGCAATTTGGTAGACTCTCCATGTATTTACATGCAGAGTCGGTTCCTGGATTAAGGCCTGTTTTAGACGATGAGTTATATGCAGTAGTAAGGCTTGGTCAAGACTTTTTGAATAACTATTACGAAATTAAAATTCCATTAAAAGTAACGAGACCAGGTAATTATCCAAAAGGTCAGGAAGATAAAATATGGCCAGCACTTAACAATCTTGATTTGTCTTTGCGTTCTTTAATTGATTTGAAACAACGAAGAAATAGTAAAGGATTATCTGTTACCAATATTTATAGAGAAACGCTTGGCAATAAAATAGTTTCGGTACAAGGAAATCCAAATTTGGGTGAAGTGCGTGGAATATTAATTGGCGTTGAAAATAAATATTTGCCGGATGGTCCTATCATTAGCGCCGAAGTATGGGCCAACGAATTAAGGTTATCCGAAATGGATGAGCAAGGCGGATGGTCTGCACTTGGTAGGGTAGATATGATATTAGCTGATTTAGGTACCTTATCTGTTTCTGCAAATACACACTCAGTAGGATTTGGAACGATAGAGCAGCGTGTAAATGAAAGGGCTAAAGAAAACATGACACAATTTGATGTTGCGGCCAATATCGAAGCAGGCAAACTACTTCCTAAAAAGGCGAATGTATCACTACCGGTATATGCAAGTATTAATAGAACAGTTTTTACGCCAGCATTTGATCCTTACGATAAAGACATTCGTTTTAAAGAACAATTAAATGGTGCGGCTATAGATAAGAGAGATTCTATGAAGCAAGCGGCCATGGATCAGACAACTATTAAAACCATCAATTTTACCAATGTAAAAGTGTTACCAAGTGAAAAAACAACACTGATTAGTCTTAGTAATTTTGATTTAAATTATTCCTACACACAAACGGCGCAAAGTAGCCCTATTGTTGACGAAAATAAAGTAACCAAACAAAGAGGTGGGCTTGGATATACCTATAATGCACAGCCTTCATTTAAGTATCCATTTAAAAAAGTTATTAAAACCAATACGCCTTGGTTGTCGCTCATAAAAGATTTTAACCTCAACTTAAAACCAAGTCTACTTAGTTTTAGAGCGGATGTGCAGCGTCAGTTTGGACAATTCATTCCTCGCATCGTAAATACGCGTGATAGCAAGGTTGAAAGAGTGGATACTACTTACGACAAGTATTTTACGTTTGATCGTTTTTATAATTTACGTTGGGATTTATCAAATTCGGTCAATCTTGATTTTTCTGCAACCAATAATGCGCGCATTGATGAGCCTTTTGGTAGAATAGATACGCGCGCCAAAAAAGATAGTGTTCAGCAAAACTTTTTAAAAGGAGGTAGAAATACCTTGTATCAACAAAAAGCTGCTATATCTTATACTGTTCCACTTAATAAATTTCCACTCACAGATTGGATTACAGCAAGGTATACCTATGCTACCACTTACAACTGGATTGGGGCAAGTAGGCTTGCTTACGAGCTTGGTAATACCATCGAAAATTCGCAAGAAAATAACATCAGTGTGCCATTTAATTTTGCGAGTCTGTATGCGAAATCTAAATTTTTACGCGCACTCGATAATATACCGCCGCCAAAAGTAAAAGGCAATACCATTTCGAGTAAAGCAACGCCAGAACAATTATTAGGAACTGTAAGACTTAGTAAAAAAGAAACACTACAAGGTTTGGTGGGTGATAAACGAAAAGTAGCTTTAAAAAAGTGGAAGACTTTAAAAAAGGACCAGCGTATTGCTGCTAAAATGCTAAGGGCAAACGAAATGCCAGAACTTAATGGTGCTACTCGTTTTTCGGGTAAACTTTTAACGATGGTAAAAAACCTATCTGTTAATTACGCAGCCAACTACCGTAGTAGGGTGCCTGGTTTTACGGATAGCACACAGTTGTTGGGACAAAACTTTAATTCTTTAGCGCCAGGACTTGATTATGCTTTTGGAAAACAACCAGACACTACTTGGCTTAATCAAAAAGCGGCACAAGGTCTATTGTCTAGAGATCCAGGGTTTAACTTTTTGTACAGGCAAAGTTTTGAGCAGCGTCTTAATATTACTGCTCAGGTAGAACCCATTAGAGAATTACTCATTGATCTTAATTTAGAGAAAACATTTACTAAAGATTATTCGCAGTTGTTTAAAGATACTTTGGGTGCAGGTAGAATGGAGCATTTAAACCCGCTTGCTACTGGTGGATTTAGTGTGTCTTATATATCCTTCAAAACAATTTTTGAAGGGTATACGCCTAATGAAATTTCTAGCACTTTTAAAACCTTCCAAGACAACCGTTTAATTGTATCTAAGCGTGTAGCAGCTGCTAACCCTTATTGGCAAACACTTCCAGCTTCTCAAAAGTTTACACCTGATGGGTATGCTAAAGGATATGGCAGGTATTCTCAAGATGTTTTGGTGCCCGCATTTTTAGCAGCTTATGCAGGAACTGATCCAAACACGGCGCCACTTATCAAACAGTCTAATACCAAAGTAAGTTCTAATCCGTTTGCTGGCATTATACCTAGACCTAATTGGAGGGTTACGTATACGGGGCTCACAAAAATTCCAGCTCTCGCAGAGAAATTTAATAATATCTCTTTTTCACATAGCTACAAGGGCAATTTAAGCATGAATAGTTTTAATAGTGCCCTGCTATATCAAGATCCATTTAGACTCGGCGGTCCTTCATTTATGGATACCGTGAGTGGTAATTATATTCCTTTTTTCTTGGTACCTAATATTACCATGCAAGAAAATTTTGAACCACTTATTGGGATAGACTTTACCACCAATAAGCAGCTGAACATGCACTTCGAATACCGCAAGGGCAGACAACTTAGTTTAAGCTTAGTAGATTATCAATTAAGTGAATCTAGAAGTACGGAGTGGGTGTTTGGTTTTAGCCTTCGCACACAAGGACTTAACTTGCCGTTTACCATTCCGGGCATGAAAAATGCTAAGCTGGTAAATGACCTTACTATAAAAGTTGATTTATCCATGCGTGATATTTCCAATAACAATAGCAGGCTCGATCAAACCAATGCATATGGTACGGGTGGACAAAAAGAAATTACGATACAGCCTTCTATAGACTATGTATTAAATAGCAGGGTCAATCTTCAGTTCTTCTTTGACCAGCGCCGGGTACAGCCATATATTTCAACGGCTGCACCTTCTACAACTACAAGAGCTGGTGTTAAAGTAAGGGTATCGTTAGCGCAGTAATTAAGCTATTAATTATTTTTAAAAGCCCATTTCCACATTTCTTTCCAGGTTACTTTTTTGCCGTACATTAAAATACCTGTTCTGTAAATTTTTGCTGCTACCCATGTAGTTCCTAAAAATCCAAGTACAAGTAAGGCCATGCTAGCAATTAGTTGCACCACGGTAACGCCATCTGGAACGCCATGTGCAACCCTTGCCATCATTACAATAGGAGAGGTTAGAGGGAACAAGCTACCAAATATGGCCAGTGTGCTATTAGGGTCATTCACTGCTTTGGTCATGATAACCATTGCAAAAATGATAGGCATCATAATAGGTAGTAATAAACTTTGTGCATCTTGTGGGTCCTCATTTACTGCGCTTCCTACTGCCGCAAAAAGTGCTGCATACATGAAGTAGCCGCCTAAAAAGTAAAACACAAAGCATCCAATAATAAGTGTGAAATTAATTTCTGCAAGTCCTGCCATAATACCTTGTAATGCGCCTGATTCTTTTACTGCTGTTGCAGCGCCCATCGCACCTGGTTGAATAGGAGCCGATTGCATCTGTGCTGCTACATCTGGGAATAGTACAGGAATTAAAAGTTGTAAGCCAAACACGAGTACTATCCATATAATAAACTGAATTAAACCCACGGCGCCAATGCCAAATATTTTACCCAGCATTAATTCAAATGGTTTAACGCTGCTTACAATTACTTCAGCTATACGACTTACTTTTTCTTCCATCACACCACGCATAACCATGGTGCCGTACACAAATAAAATGATGTAAATTAAAAAGCCTGCAATCATGCCCACGGCGTAGCTAATGCCCACTTTTGTTTCATTGTCTTTTTTGCCATCATTGGTGGTAAAACTAATCGCATTATTTTCAAGCCTTGCGCTGTCTAGTTGTCCTTTTGAAATATTAAGCGCGAGTAATTTCTTTTCTTCTAGTGCGTTATTAATTCTGTTTTCAATTTTTTCTCTGGTCATTAAACCAAGTGCCTTGCTAGATCTAAATGCGATTTGAGGTTCGCCGCTTTGTAAATTGTATCCATTTGGAATAAATAAGTAAGCGTCGTATTCTTGATTGTTTAATTTTTTATTAAGGGCAGCGGTATCTGCATCGATAAAACTAAAAATCACTTCGGTGCTTTTTTTATCATCAATTTTTCCGTTAAATAATTGTGATTGGTCGCTAACAGCTACCTTAAAATTATCGGTGGTTTTAACCTGGAAATAAATCATGAGGGCGTAAAAGCCAAAAATCAAAATAGGAAGTCCAATGGTACTTAAAAGAAAGGTTTTCTTTTGAACCCTTGTTTTAAATTCTCTGCTCGCAACTAAATATATCTTATTCATGGGTGTGTAAATTAATTGTTTTGAAAAGCTCTGGTAGTGGCTTTGCTGCCTTCTACTAAATGGATAAATATGTCATTGAGAGAAGGTAAGATTTCATTAAAGCGTTCAATTAAAACGTCTTGCTGTAATAAATAATTAAGCACGTGGTTGCTTGTGTATCCTTCGTTGATTTTTACAATGAGTTGATGCTTTTCTTGGTGTTCAATGGTAAAAATAGGGCTAGCAAGTTCTGTTGGCTGTCCCTTAAACTGCACGTTAAATTTATTTTCTTTGAATTGTTGTTTAACGTCCGTTACCGTACCGTCTAGTATTTTCTTACCTAAGTTCATGAGTATGATATGGTCGCAAATTTCTTCCACTTGTTCCATACGGTGGGTCGAAAATATAATGGTGCTGCCTCTTTGCGCCAGCCCATAAATTTCGTCCTTAATTAAATTGGCATTTAATGGATCTAGTCCGCTAAATGGTTCATCTAGTATAATGAGTTTAGGTTCGTGTAAAACGGTGGTTACGAATTGTAGTTTCTGACTCATCCCTTTACTTAGGTCTTCTACTTTTTTATTCCACCAGCTCTCCATTTCAAATTTCTTGAACCAGTATTTTATTTTCTCTAAAGATTCTGATTTGCTGAGCCCTTTTAATTGAGCTAGGTACATCGCTTGCTCCCCAATTTTCATTTTCTTGTAGAGGCCTCTTTCTTCGGGCATGTAACCAATATGCACAAAATCGTTTTGTGGATCAAAGGGTTTGCCATCAAATAGTAGATCACCACTATCTGCATAAAAAATACCCGTTATCATACGGAGTAAGGTTGTTTTACCGGCACCATTAGGGCCCAGAAGGCCAAAAATGCTTCCTTGCTCAATAGAAAAACTGACGTCATCCACTGCTTTTTGCGTGGCGTAATGTTTTTGAAGGTTCTTTAA
>CANEWV010000026.1 GCA_947442905.1 Chitinophagaceae bacterium
TCGCCTTTAGATGGCATTTCATAAAAATCTTTCCAATGCCCTAAGTTTCCTTTGTTTTCTCTTTCAATAAAATGTGCCTGATGCTTTTGTGTAAAGGTCTGGTACAAAGAGCTTGAAGCCGTGGCTTCCTTTTTTTCTGAAGTAAATGGTTTGTTGACTGCGTCTAAACTTTGTATATCTGCGTTTAGGCTAAAATCTAAAGAAGGGGCTACGCTAAACTGTGCTAGCGCGTGTTTAACAGCGGCGCCCACAAAAGCATACATGATTTTTTCATCTTCAAATTTTATTTCCTGTTTGGTAGGATGCACGTTAATATCTACTTGAGAAGGATCAAGGTCAATAAATAATACATAGCCTGGAAAAGAATCTTTCGGAATTAAATCGGCGTAGGCAGCGTTAACGGCGTGGTTTAAATAAGCACTTTTAATAAAGCGGTTGTTTACAAAAAAATACTGATCACCCCTGGTTTTACGGGCCGTTTCGGGCTTTCCAATAAAACCATAAATATTCATATAGTCTGTATGCTCGGTTACACTCACAAGTTTTGACGTGTAAGTGTTTCCTAAAATCTGAACGATACGCTGTTTGATATTGCCGGGCGCTAAATGAAAAACTTCTTGACCATTACTGGTTAGTGTAAACAAGCGGTCTGGATAGGCCATCGCCACTCTAATAAATTCATCAATAATATGCTTGAGTTCGGCGGCATTACTTTTTAAAAAGTTGCGGCGAGCAGGCACATTAAAAAATAAATTTTTCATCGAAATATTCGTACCCACCGAACAACTACACGCTTCTTGTTTTTGAACGGCACTATTTTCTATATCTACGTTTGCTCCTAATTCGTCTTCGGCTCTTCTTGTTTTGATGGTTACCTGCGCAACAGCAGCAATAGAAGCGAGTGCTTCGCCTCTAAACCCCATGGTTTTAATGGCAAATAAATCTTCAATGGCTTTTATTTTACTGGTGGCATGGCGCTGAAATGCAAGGGCCGCATCGGAGGGGCTCATGCCTTTACCATTATCTATTACTTGTATGAGTGCTTTACCAGCGTCCGATACAATGAGTTGAATAGAACTGGCCCCCGCGTCTACTGCATTTTCCAATAATTCCTTAACGGCACTAGCAGGGCGCTGAATGACCTCACCAGCGGCTATCTGGTTTGCGATGTTATCGGGCAGTACATGAATAATATTAGCCAAAGGGTCCTGTTTTTTACGGGTCGACAAAAATAGCATAAAGAGGGGCAGGTTTGCAAACTTTTACCATTTTAGAAACAATTTAGCAGCTACTTTTGTGCCTCAAACCCATTGATTATGACTTTAAGCGCCGATATTCAAAAAATACCACGTACCTATATGCCTGTTGGCTTTGAGCTGACTAATTGGGAAAGCCTCGAGCCTTTTTTTAAAGAACTCGTGGATAGACCCCTTGGATCTTTACAGGATTTAGAGCAGTGGCTTAAAGACATGAGTGAAGTGGAGGCCGTTATTAGTGAGGACGCCTGTTGGAGACAAATTAAAATGACTTGCGATACCACGAACCCCGCACTCGAAGAAGCCTTCAATTATTTTTGCCTCGAAATTCAACCAAAAATGCAGCCTTATGCCGATCAACTCAATAAAAAATTTATTGATTGCCCGCATACCGCATCCCTCGATAAAGACAGTTACTATACCTATATCAGGTCTGTTAAAAAAAATATTGAATTATTTAGAGAAGCCAATATTCCACTGCAAGCCGAGTTGAGTGTAATGCAACAACAGTATGGAACAATTGCAGGCAAAATGACTGTAGAAGTAGAGGGTAAAGAATATACACTGCAACAAGCAGCTAAATTTTTAGAACACGAAGACCGCGCAGTTAGAGAATCGGTGTATAAAAAAATTCAGGACAGAAGGCTTGTCGATAAAGATGCGATGCACGATTTGTATTCTTCACTGATTCAAAAAAGACATCAAGTAGCCGTAAATGCAGGTTTTACAAATTACCGCGATTACAAGTTTGTAGAACTTGGCAGATTTGATTATACCAAAGAAGATTGTTTTCAATTTCATGAAGCAGTTAAACTACATGTGCTACCGCTGATCGAAAAAATATATGCACGCAAAAAACAAAAATTAGGGCTCGATGTTTTAAAGCCATGGGATACAGAAGCAGAGCCAGCAGGGGTTTTACCGCTTAAGCCTTTTACAAATGGTCAAGATTTATACGAAAAAACGGTTACTTGTTTTGAACAGTTAGATCCGTTTTTTGCTGCATGTCTTCGTAAAATGAATGAGCTTAAACATTTTGATTTAGAAAGTCGAAAAGGCAAAGCACCGGGTGGATACAACTGTCCATTAGCAGAATCTGGAGCACCTTTTATTTTTATGAACGCTGCATCACAAATGAGTGATGTAACAACCATGGTACACGAAGGTGGGCACGCCGTGCATTCTTTTTTGGCGCATCATTTAGAGCTCAGTGCTTTTAAAGAATATCCAATGGAAATTGCGGAAGTAGCAAGTATGGCCATGGAATTATTTTCTATGAATCACTGGCAGGCATTTTTTGACAATGAAGACGATTTAAAACGTGCACGTGAACATCAATTAGAAAGAACCATTACCATATTCCCGTGGATTGCTATTATTGATAAGTTCCAGCACTGGGTATATGAAAATCCTGCGCATTCCGTAGCAGAAAGAACGGCTACTTGGACGGCTATCTTAAAAGAATTTTCTACAAATAGTATCGATTATACAGGATTAGATGCTTACCGTGAAATTGGCTGGCAGCGCCAGTTACACCTTTTTGAAGTGCCATTTTATTATATCGAATATGGTATTGCGCAACTAGGTGCTATTGGACTTTGGATGCAGTATCAAAAAAATCCAAAACAAGCCCTTCAAAATTATATCAACGCTTTATCGTTAGGGGGTACAAAAACACTGCCTGAACTCTATAAAGCCGCTGGTCTCGAATTTAATTTGTCGCCAGATTATATCAAAACCTTAATGGAGTTTACGGCTAAAGAAATGTAATTGATTACATTCTGCAAAAACGGCTGTACAGTTTTTCGTACTCTGGAATAATTTTACTGATGTCAAATAAACAAGCCTGCTCATAAGCGGCTTGTTTCATTTGCATGAGTTTGTTTTCGTCAGATAATAATCCAACAGCATATCCACTCATGGCAGTAACATCACCTACAGGTGCCATATAACCGGTTTCGCCTTGTATATTAATTTCATGAAGGCCTCCAGCGTCAGAACTAATAACAACAGCGCGAGCTGCCATAGCTTCTAGTGCCGCTAAGCCAAAACTTTCATATTCGGAAGGGAGTAAAAACACATCTGTTACTGCTAAAATATCTTCTATTTGTTCTTGCTTGCCTAAAAAACGAACATGCTCTTCGATACCCAGGGTGCGCGCTAACTCTTCTGTAGCATGGCGTTAAGGGCCATCGCCCACCATTAGTAATTTAGAAGGAACTTCTTTGATGACATTTGCAAAAATGTGCACTACGTCATCTACTCTTTTTACTTTTCTAAAATTAGATGCGTGTGTAATTATTTTTTCGTTGTTAGGTGCAATTACTTTTTTAAAAGCTTCACTTGGTTTTTTATCAAAACGTGCTACGTCCACAAAATTATAAATCACTTCAATTTCTTTAGTGATTTTAAATGTTTGGTAGGTAATATCTCTTAAATTATTGGACACGGCTGTAATAGCGTCACTTTCATTGATAGAAAATGTTACCACCGGTTCGTAGGTTTTGTCTCTACCAACGAGTGTAATATCGGTGCCATGTAGGGTGGTAATAACCGGGATATTTCTATTGATTTTTTGCTTTACAATTTGCTTGGCCATATACGCAGCAGAGGCATGGGGTATGGCATAGTGTACGTGCAGTAAATCTAAGTCGTGGTTAATAATAACATCTACCATCGCAGAAGCAAGAGCAACCTCGTAAGGGGGGTAATCAAAAAGCGGATAGGTAGGCACCCTTACTTCATGGTAAAAAATATTGGCGTTAAACTCATTGAGTCTTACGGGTTGTTGGTAGGTAATAAAATGTACCTGATGTCCTTTATCAGCCAAGGCCTTTCCAAGTTCGGTGGCCAAAACACCGCTTCCACCAAAAGTGGGGTAACAAACAATCCCTATACGCATAATATGTTTAATGGGCTCTAAACTTGACCATTTCCTATGCAAGTAACAATTAATTCGGCATTCTGTTTATTTAAGAATGCTTTGGAGGGTTATTTTTTAATTAAATTCTTAACTTGAGCCTTATGAAAAAGTTCATCTACCTACTTTTATTAGTGCCTTTTTTTGGTTTGAGCCAATCCACAGAGCCGTCTAATGCAGACGCCGTATTTATTAAAAAATTATCTGATGAGATTCTTACAAATGGTAAGGCATACGATTTGCTGTATGAGCTCACTAAAAAAGTAGGTGGAAGAATAGCAGGTTCTCCAGCTATGTATAAGGCAGAAGCCTGGGGTGAAAAAACCTTGCAGCAACTAGGTGCGCCTAGCGTAAGCAAACAAGCATGTCAGGTACCAAGATGGGTGCGCGGCACTGGTGACTTTGCTAGTATTACCAGTATTGATGGAAAAAAACAAGCTCGTGCACTAGATGTATTAGCGCTTGGAAACTCTTTAGGGGATGGAAAAAAAGTAGAAGCTACCATACTTGCTGTTCAAAATTTTGAAGAGTTAGAAAAACGCAAAGACGAAGTAAAAGGTAAAATTGTTTATTTCAATAATAGTTTTGACGCTACCATTGTTAAAACATTTGAAGCCTATGGTAAGGCCGGACAGTATAGAAGAAACGGCGCTAGCCAAGCTGCAAAGTATGGCGCGGTAGGTTGTATTATTCGTTCACTTACGAGTTCTACGGCTAATGATCCGCACACGGGTGGAATGGCTTACAACGATTCGTTTCCAAAAATTCCAGCACAAGCAGTAGGTCCTCGCGACGCCGATTACTTATGGTCGCTTGCAAAAAAATCTAGCACCGTAAAAGTAAGTATTGCTACGCACGGTAAATTTTTACCAGACACCACAGGTCATAATATTATTGCCGAAATAAAAGGTTCTCAATTTCCGGATGAAATTATTACACTGGGTGGGCATTTAGATAGTTGGGATGTAAATGAAGGTGCACATGATGATGGCGCTGGTGTGGTGCATACAATGGAAGTATTGCGCGCAATGCTTGCAGTTGGTTATCAGCCAAAGCGTACCATACGTTTTGTATTATTTGCCAATGAAGAAAATGGTTTAAGAGGTGGCAGTGCATACGCTGCTGCGGCAAAAGATAAAAAGGAAAAACACATTTTTGCATTAGAGAGTGACGAAGGTGGCTTTACACCAAGAGGCTTTAGTTTTACCGCTTCACCTGAAAAAGTTGAAGCTGCAAAACGCTGGATACCTCTATTAAAACCTTATGGTACCACAACGATGGATGATATTGGCGGTGGTTCAGATATTAGTCCGCTAAACAGACAATTGCAAGTGCCACTTTGTGGTTTTGTACCAGATCCACAGCGTTATTTTGACCTACACCATGCGCGTTCTGATGTTTTTGAAAACGTAAACAAGCGAGAACTGTTATTAGGTGCTGTAAATATAGCTGGCCTTATTTATCTGGTAGATACCTATGGTTTTTAATGATAGGTATTTGAAAATTTAGGCTTGTAATAAAAATATAGCGAGGCGTTTGTGAATGTCTACCGTCTCTTTTTTCCACTGTGCAACCGTTTTGGTTTTAATCCACTGTGTAGGTGCGGTAATATCTACGGCAATACAAATTTTTGTTTGCGGATGACAATTTTGTAACAAATCTTTAATGAGTTGATTGTTGCGGTACGGCGTTTCAATAAATATTTGTGCCGAGCTTTTTTTATGCGACTCTTGTTCTAGATGTGCAATGGTTTTTTTCTTTTCCAAACTATCAATAGGGAGGTAGCCATTAAAACTAAAATTTTGTCCATTCATGCCACTAGCCATGAGTGCTAATAGTATAGAGCTGGGGCCTACCAGTGGGCAAATTTCAAATCCTTTTTCTTGAGCGGCAGCTACTAGTATTTGGCCAGGATCGGCTACGCCAGGGCACCCTGCTTCACTTATGATGCCAATATTTTTTCCTTGAGAAAGTAATTGTAAAAATTCTGAAACCACATCATGCTCGGCTTTATGTATCGCGCGCCAAGTATAGTTATCGATAATCATGTCACGCCAATACTTTTTTAAATACCTGCGCGCCGTTTTTTCATTTTCAACAAAATAGGCATCACATAATTTAGCCTGCTCAATCACATAAGGCGGAACCGTATTGTCTGCTTCTTCATGTAAAACGGTAGGTATTAAAATAACTTTTCCTGCGGTCATTAGTCAATTTGTTTTTTAGGATCTAGGCTAAGCGTTGCTGCAATAACTGCATAGCAGGGCGCAAATAACCAACCTATAATGGGAATCATGTGTAGCATATAAAATATAATGCCATTGCCAATGGCAAGGCCTTTATTGCTACCTATAAAATAGATACTTTCTTGCGCTGTTTTGTTTTTTCTTTCCATGCTATAATCAAGCATCGAAAATCCTAAATAATAACACTCTATTAAAAGCGCCATAAAAGGCGTAAACCATCCAACAATGGGTATAAGGCAGATAATTAAAATGGTGAGCAGGTATACGGTTTGCCACAATCCGTTTCTTACCGCAATATACATGCCTCTCAAAGCCTGATGCATAAAGTCTTTGAACACAAACGGAAATTCTTTTCCTTCAAGTATGGCAGCCGTTTTTTCTGATAAATAAGCAAACAGCGGTGCGCCAACAATTAAAAATAAATATTTGAATAGCGAAAAATAAAAAAGTAAAATCATAAACCAAACAAGCGTACTACCCACCACAAATAAAAATCCGGCAAAACTATTGGTGAGGCTATCCATCCAAACTTTTAGGCCTGATTTTAATGTCATCCAAACAATAAAATCACTTGCGGTGCTGCTAAATAAGTTAATCACTACAAAAAATAAAACCGTGTAAATAATGCCCGGAATCAATACCCATTTCCAGAGTTTATGTTTTACAATAAACTGATGGGCTTTGATATAGGAAGCAAATGCTATGATTAGGTCTTTAAGCAATAGAAAGGGTTTATTGTAAAGTTAGCCAATGACAATTAAAACTTAGGACAAATAATAGGTTTATCTGTACGGGGTCTTCTGGTGTAAATAAGTGAAAATTCGATACCGCCCATTTGTTGCGATGCCGTTTTTAAACGGCTGTTGTTGATATCATAAGTGGCACCAATTCTAAAGTTATTGAATTCAATTCCTACATAAGGCACAATGGCGTCATTTAAGCGCATCCAGCTGCCTATATAAATACTAGCGGCTCTATCATTTTCTGGATCACTACTTAGTTGTAGCGCGCCTCCAAACATGGTTTCCTCTGCGCCACCCTGTGTTTGATGAACAGCGCTTACGTGAAGTGTTGCGCTTGTGCCCACATAAAAGTAACCACCTCCATGCACTGTAAAACGTGGGCTAACACTATAGTTGGCGCCTAAAAATGATTGCCTGGGTCTGTTAAGATGGTACATGCTAAGCCCAAAATAATAATTGTTTTGTTCGCCAATAGTGCCGTTGAGTAAGAGGCCCGCATTAATGGTTGTATAACTGGAAGTAAGTGAAGGCGCAGTAAATAACTCGTTGGTGATACCTGTAAATCCAGCACTGGTTAACTGATCTTCAAATTTAATTTGATTGGTATTTAAAAGCATATTGGCCTGTGTTATTTGAAAGCCAAAACCAATTTGTGTATTGTTGTCTTCGTCTACGCCTTTATGGTAAGCGGTAGAAAAACTAGCGTAATTAAATTTTATGGCACCATTTGCATGGTTATCGGAGTAGCCTGTAAAACCAATGCCCCAACTATCATTTTCATTGATACTTTTTTGTAAGAGCTTGGCGTCAAAAGAAGCAGTGGTTGTAATAAATGCGTTATTGATGGTAGGCCACTGGTTGCGGTGGTTGGATGCAATTCTGTAATTGCCATCAAATTTTCCGGTAAGTGCTGGATTGATCGTAAGCGGGGAGGCAAAAAATTGTGAAAAATGCGGATCCTGTGCGCTACTTTTTTGTAGCGAGAAAATAAAACAACAAACTATTAATATGAAACTTACGTACCGCAATGTACCTGCAAGTTAGCGTAAACAATTAGTTATTAAGCCTGACTTTTGGTGCCAAATGCTAAGTCGCCAGCATCACCAAGTCCGGGAACTATATATCCCTTATCAGTAAGCTCATTGTCAATATCGCCACACCAAATTTTAACATTTGTACCACAAGCTTTTTCGATAGCTGCAATACCAACCGTACTTGCAATGGCTACCACCACATGAAAGGCTGCAGGCGTTCCTTCGCTTTTCATGTGCTCGATGGTTTTGATAATAGATGCGCCCGTTGCAAGCATAGGGTCTGCAATAATAATAATGCGGTTATCAAGTGAAGGACAACTCATGTATTCTAAACAAATTTCAAAACTACCATCTGGGTGGTGTTTGCGATATGCCGAAATAAAAGAGTTATCTGCTTTGTCAAAATAATTGAGCAGTCCATTGTGCATCGGAAGGCCCGCTCTTAAAATGGTGGCAAGTACGGGTTGCTGTGCAAGGACTTTGCTTTCGTGAATGCCTAGTGGCGTTTCTGTTTTTACAACAACAGAAGGTAGTTCTTTGCTGATTTCGTATGCTGCAATTTCGCCAATACGTTCTAGATTTCTTCTAAAACGCATGCGGTCGTTTTGTACGTTACGGTCTCTTAATTCTGAAACCCAATTGCTTACTAAACTATGCGATGCACTTAAATTGACTACCATGGTTCAAAGGTATTTGAAAGCTTAAAATATGTCAAAATTAAAATCGTCACCATTAAATAGGCCCTTATCGCTCAGTTTCAAATGAGGAATCACTAGTAAAGCCATAAAGCTAAGTGTCATAAAAGGCGCTTGCAGCTTTGATCCTAGGGCTTTTGCCTTTTCATCAATGGCTGTGTATGTAGCGGCTACTTCAAAACCATCTGCACTACTCATAAGACCCGCAACTGGTAAGGGCAACACTGAATTTGTAGCATGATTGTTTGCGACACTTGCACTACTCACCACACTTACACCTCCTCTCGCTTCTATCACCAAATTAATGGCAGCTGCAATACTTTCATCATCTACACCCACCGCAACAATATTATGACTATCGTGTGCTACACTCGATGCGATAGCGCCATCTGTTAAACCAAAATTTTTAATAAATGCTTTTGCAATGGGTGCAGCGTGGTATCTGTTCACTACCACAATTTTTAAAATATCATTTGTAGTTTCTGTTACCCAATTGCCATTTTGTAAAGTTCCGGTAAGTAGTAATTTATTGGTGATCAGTTGTCCGTCTAGTGCTTCTATAACTGGAATGATACCATTTTTATTTGGGTATTCATTTTCCGCAACAGTAAGTGCAGTTGCTTCAATTTTTTCACAATTAAAATTATTGATTGCATTTGTAGGAACACTTTTAATTTTTGTTATTCCATTTTCTGCTACCAATTCGCCGTTAATATAGGTGCGGAGTACTTCAAAATGTGTAAGGTCTTTTACCATAATAAAATTGGCAGGATCACCTGGGTTTACCATACCTACGGGTAGCTTGTAATGCGCTATAGGATTGATACACGCGGCTTTTAGTACATTAAATACATCAAGCCCTTTGGCAACGGCTCTTGCGCAAATGGTATTGATATGACCTGCTGCTAAACTATCCGGATGTTTATCATCACTACATAACATAATATGACTAGTATGCGAATCAATTAAAGGATAGAGCGCTTCAAAATTTTTAGCAGCACTTCCTTCTCTAATTAAAATATGCATGCCGTAGTCTAATTTTTCTAGGGCTTCTTCGATGGTAAAACATTCGTGATCGGTACTAATACCTGCTGCAATATATTTTTTGGCAGCATCGCCTCTTAATCCTGGCGCATGACCATCAACAGGTTTATTGTGTTTTTGTGCTGATTTTATTTTTGCCATTACCGAAGGGTCGTTATGAATGACTCCGGGAAAATTCATCATTTCAGATAAATAATATATTTCGGGTCTCGCTAATAAATCGTCAACTTCTTTTTCATTGACCTCGGCACCAGCAGTTTCAAAAATGGTAGCAGGGACACAACTTGGCGCACCAAAGAAAAAATTAAACGGGGTTTGCTTTCCATTTTCAATCATAAACTCCACGCCGGCCACGCCACAAACATTGGCAATTTCGTGGGGGTCGCTAATGGTTCCAATGGTACCGTGCAGTACGGCAAGCCTGGCAAATTCGGAAGGCACGAGCATGCTACTTTCGATATGTACATGGCTATCAATAAAGCCGGGCATGATATAGGGCAAACTGGGGTTAACCGGTTCGCTACTAGCCTCTATGCGCTTAATATGGCCATCTTCTATCCAAAGGGTGGCCCCATAGATATGCCTATTAGGGATGTCTACTAAATTGCCGGTAACGCTATACGTATGGGTGCTGCTCATGAGGGCACTAAGGTACAATAGAAGCCTAAGTTTTAAGGGTCTCTCAATTCAATTTTTTGGTAAGCCAAATGAGTAGTAAATTACTTACCCAATTAAACGTATATGAAAAAACTACATTTTGTACTAGCGGCCATTTTGCTGCTTAGTGTAAGTGCAACCAATCAAGTAATTGCACAAAAGAAAGAAGCA
>CANEWV010000027.1 GCA_947442905.1 Chitinophagaceae bacterium
CTTAAACCACTACCGTCTACCCAAGATGGCTTTTGTGCTAAATCTGCTAAATCATTGGCGAGTAAATAAGCAATGGTTTTTTTATCATCAAAGCTTTGATGCAACTTATTACCTACCATTAAAAGCGCCTGCTCTGCATAAAAATTATCACTACGGTGCATGAGTGGTTTTAATAAAGAATCGAGGGGACGTGAATAAATAGTAGTTGCTGTAACTGGGACTGATTTATTACTAGCAGGATCCGCGGCAATAACTTTAGTGCCCCCTAAAGCATCTGATAAAAGAGAAGCTTCGAGCGTTAAGGAAGTTGTTGTCCAATTAGAAGTACGGTAAGGAATTTCTTCTAGTGTTGTATTTCCAGATGAAGGCTGCACTAAAAATTGATTGTTAGCCATTTGTCTAGATACGCCAAAACCCTTGTTAATAGTAGCTTGTAAGCCCTTGGTAGAATCTTTAAAAAACGAAGGCATCACTGTTAACTGACCTGCATTTTTTGTATACCGCACCACATTACCATACATGGGAAATGCAGAACGTGAAGGCATATAGGAAGCGTCATAATCATCCCAAGACCAGCCCTGTCCAAAAGGTTTAGCTGTAAAACTTGGCGCATGCAAATAAATTGTATTGGCATTTTTTAAAACACCTAGTAATGGATGTGACGCATATTCTGGTTGTAAAAAAGTAGGATCTCCGGTAGCGAATACGTGCATGCCAGAATCGGTGGCAAGTATTTGTGCGGCAGCAACACTATCTCCTAAATACTTTAATGCTGCAAAACAGGTAACAATTTTTGTATTACTTGCTGGCACAAAATATTTATTGGATTGATATGAAAACAAATTGGTGTTAGACGCTGGATCAAACACATGTATACCAATATGAGCACCAGATAAATTACTAGCTTCTATAATATTTTGACTGGCTGCTTTTTGTAGCTTTTGCTGCACCGAACATGCACTAAATTGTAGCACTGCGATAACGAGTGCAGTTAATTTACTGGTACGACCCATCTTGTTCATGAATTGTTATTTTGTACCCTAAATATAAGGCTATAATCGTTCTACAGCGCGCATCCAGCGCTCAGGAATTTCATTTTTTCCGGCATGCAAATAATCTTTAAGGCTGCAAGCCACAAATTCTCCATCGTGTAATTGCATCCACCAACGTCCAGTTCTTTTGCTTTGTAAAAACACGGTTTGCACTTCTGCAAATGCCATCGTAAACTCGTTAAACTCGTTACGGTTAGCAAGCGAAGCTTCTTGTTTACCTCTGTTCACACCATCCATGATATACCATAACATATGCGCAATTTGCTTGGCGGTCATTTGATGTACATCCTGCTCTGGCATATAACCATAAATGCCAATGGTGTTGCAAGTATGGCTCATTCCCGCATACTGCGTTAACGTACAAGCTTCTTCGCCATTAAATCCATTGGGTGATAAATGATTGGCCGGCGCATGTGCATGTTGTATGGCCGCTATGTCGAAAGAAAATAAATGTGAGTTACGAATGGCAGGTTCCATTTCTGAAATATCTTCTTTTACCTTACCTAAACGGTAGCAATCAAACCTAAATTTATCAATGGTTTCAAGCATTTGCGGATGCATAAAATAACTCTGGAAACCAATATGATTGTAGTGCTTTAAATGATTGGGCATCCCTGTAAATAATTCTACTAAAAAATTATCGGCAGGTAATACACTCTCCATATCCATATCTATGCGGGCATCTACACATACCGCATCAATAATTTTATTTTCATGCACATAAGACTGGTACTGCGCGAGTGTAACATCGTGAGAGCCACCCAATATCACCACTTTTTTACCGGCAGCCGTAAGCTCATTAATAACCATACGAAGCGCCGCATAACTATCTTGTAGTGTAGCGCCACATTTAACGTTACCAATATCTGCTACTGTAACGGCTGTATGCCAGTGGTATAAATTATAAAATGCAAGCCTGATGGCATCTGGCGCATCGGTGCTCGTATATTCGATACCGGCACCACGCATTTCGCCACAGCCTACTAAAACAATATCTGCATTTTCTAGATCAGGGAAACTATGATCATACACCGCTATATGCGTTCCTAATTGCGTGTCTTTAAAGCCTTCATCCTGGGTTAATTGAGCAATATTAACGGGCTCCAGAAAATCAATCACAGAATCTAAAGAGGAACTTGACATAGCTAGTTATTTGTGTCACTATAACGTGTAACCAGCCCTAAAATTGCGTCCGAATCTTAGATTTCTGTATACTTATAGCCTACCCCCCTAACCGAATGAAAGTACTGAGGATGGCGACTGTCGGCTTCAAAATATTTCCGAAAACTGAGGATAAAATTATCGATGGTTCGGGTGGTTGGATATACTTGATAGCCCCAAACTACTTGTAGTATTTTTTCGCGGGTAACCACTTCACCTTTGTTTTCGATGAGTAGTTTTAAAAGCATCACTTCTTTTTTACTAAGCTCTACATGGTCTCCACTATAACAGGTAGCCGTTTGTGCTTTAAAATCGATGGTATTATTACCAAATGCATACGTATCTGCAAGGGTATGCTTATCCTGAATACGCTTATTTTTGTCAATGAGTTTTTCTACGCGAAGCAGTAACTCTTCGAGGTTAAAGGGCTTGGTTAAATAATCATCGGCACCTTTTTTTAACCCCATAACCCTATCTGTACTTGCATTTTTTGCACTTAATATTAAAATGGGTACTTCGTTGTTGGCCACACGCACGGCTTCGGTAACTGCAATGCCATCCAACTCTGGAAGCATAATATCCATGATGATTAAATGAAAAAACTCATTGGAAATTTTTTTAAGGGCTACCGCTCCATCAAAAGCAGATGTAACCTCATACCCTTCCATCTCCAAGTTGAGCTTTAGGGTTTCGTGGAGGTTTTCCTCATCTTCTACTAATAATATGGATGCTTTGGTTGTTGGCATTAGCTATTAAATGTTACAACAAAATTACTGCCTTGTGGTTTGCTATCTGTCACAGAAATGTTTGCATTGTGGTTTTCAGCAATTTTTTTGCACAAATAGAGCCCAAGACCCGTGCCTTTGGTGTTACGGGTAGCTTCGGAGCCAATTCGGTAAAACTTTTCAAATATTTTTTGCTTTTCGTTGTCAGGAATGCCTTTACCGCTATCGATAACTTCGAGTTTGATATGTTTACCCTGCTGCGCCAGTATCACTTTAATTTCTGTGTTTTGAGGTGCATATTTATGTGCATTTTCTAATAGATTGTTCACCAGCATTTGAAGTAGCAGCGTTTCACCATCTAAATACAACGTTGGCTCTATTTGCTCTATTACTAGCCTTGATGGATAATGCTGTTTAAACGTATCGATGCATCCTTCTAGTAAATCAGAAAAATTAATTTCGGTACGGGCTTCTTGATAATCTTTTCCATCTAGTTGAGACGCTAATAAAATATTATCACAAAGCATGTTTAAGCGGTTGGCTTCTTGTAATGTGCTTGCAATCATTTTATCTTGTTGCGCCGGATCTAGTTTTCTTTTTTGAAGGGTTTCTAAATTGAGTTGCGTTACTGCAATGGGTGTTTTTAATTCGTGGGTAACAGCCATCATAAAATTTTGCTGCTGTTCTGAAGCCCTAATTTGTCTGCGCGTAGCCCTATACACATACACAGCACCGACTAAAATGAGGGCTAAAAAAGTGAGCCCTTCGGCAATGTATTGCACTCTTTTTCGAGACTGCATTTTTAATAGTTGTTCTACCGTTTGCTTTGGCATAATCGGCTGAGCCTGCGTTCCAGTAATTTGCTGCAACTGAACGGCAACAAGGGTATCGTTTTGTTTTACAAGTGCAATAAACCACCACAACAGGGCAGCAATCATATAAATGAGAAGCGCCCAATACACCACTTTTACAGCAGTTAGTTTTCGGTTAATTTTTGGGCTAATTTTTTCCATGCTTAGGGCAATGCTTTTTCAACGCGAATACCTGCACTTAATACAGCAGCAAGTGGCTCATCACGCATTGCTTGTGCGATGGTAAAACTATACACCCCTGCTTTTAATGCAACAGGTGCTTTTGTAATTTTAATTCTACTATCAAAAATGTCATCCATGCCAGCACCCAACCAACCATTTGCGTTGTCGGCGAGTTTTAAATTTACAAGTTGTGTTTGTTTGTTACCCGCCGGTGATTGTGTGGTAATGTTTACCCAAATATTATTGTACTTGTAAGCATCCGTATGTCTGATAACAAAATAAATATGATAAGGGGCAGTGGTATCTTTTACTTCAAATGAAAACACAGGCTGCTTAGATACATGCCACTCGTTTTTTGGAAAACTTTCAAATTTTTCAAAAACATCAATGGTATTGCATGAAAACAGGACCATACAACTTAGAAAGCAGGTTGTCAAAAGTCCTAATAAGCTAATTTTTTTCACCGATCTATTTTATATAAAATTACAGACTTGCAAACACAAATCTTATAAAACGTTCAATATTTGTTCTTTTGCTTTTTCGAGTTCATCTTTCATCAAAATCACCAGCTGCTGAATTTCAACGTCATTGGCTTTAGAGCCCGTGGTGTTGATTTCGCGACCAAATTCTTGTAAAATAAAAGAGAGCTTTTTACCCTTGCTGAGTTCTTTTTCGGCTAAAATGGATCTGAAGTAAGCACAGTGGTTGTTTAAACGTACTTGCTCTTCACTGATGTCTATTTTTTCGATATAATAAATAAGCTCTTGCTCTAAACGGTTGCCATCGTAATTATCCTTTCCAACCTGCTCCTCTAAAAGTTTAACAAGACCCTCTTTGATTTTGATACGGCGCTTGGGCGCTAATACCGTAAGCGCTTCTTGATGTTTTTCAATATTACTTACACGCAGTAACAAATCGGCTTCTAAAGACAAGCCTTCATTTTTACGGTGTTCATTTAATTGATAAATAGCTCCTTTTAATACTTTTTGGAAACCTTCCCAATCAGTGTCAGACAAGGTTTCAGAAGAAGCGGTAATCACTTCTGGAAGTTTTAATAAAGTGCTTAACAAATCACCCTCTGGAAGCCCCAGCTCTTTTGCAAGCGCTGCCACTGGCTCGTAATATGCTTTTGCTAAATCGGTATTGATAGAAACCGGTTTACCTGTTCCATTTTGTTTGATGGTAATAAAACATTCTACACTTCCTCTTTGTAAACCTTCATTGAGCATGTTTCTAATGTCAAACTCAAATGGTTTTAACAAAGCTGGAATATTGATACGAAGATCAAACTGCTTACCATTTAACGAACGCACTTCTACTAAAAAAGTTTTGTCGCCAATGGTTTGTTCGGCCCTACCGTATCCTGTCATGGAATATAACATAGTAACTATTTATTTTTTTAAAAATCGATGCCCACCCATTTCCGTTTGCTCTGTTCGTACTTTTTAAAGTCAAACTTATAAAGCTTACCTGGCCTGTGTGGCACGTCCTGCTCAATTTCATTGATATCAATTAAGAGCTTCATGGATGCAAACTTTTTTCTAAAGTTGCGTCTATCAAGCGTTAATCCAGAAATCGCTTCGTACAAGTTTTGAAGTTCACGGAGCGAAAATTTTTCGGGCAACAAATTAAAACCAAGCGGATGTTCTTGAATTCTTTTTTGCAACCAAGCATGACAAGCGTCTACAATTTCTTTATGGTCAAATGCCATTTCATGTAAATCTTCAACACTATGCCAGTGGAGCTCGTTGGCTGTTATGGCTAATGCGTGGTGGTTGATATTTAGAAGCGAGCAATAAGCAACCGTAATTACCCGGCCACCAGGGTGACGCGTAGGATGCCCAAATGTTTTTACCTGATCGAGGTATACATCTTTCATACCCGTTCTTTCCTGTAGCACACGGTAAGCGGCGTCGTCTAATTCTTCATTGTCTTTTACCATGTCACCAAGTAATGAAAACATGCCCTTATAAATTGCCAAGTCACTTTTAATGAGAAGTACCTTCAGCTTATTTTCTTCAAAACCAAAAATCACACAATCCACCGTTAACGGCACTTTAGGGTAGGATACCACTAATTGAACCGCATCATTTACCTGCTCGTTGTTGCTTATTTTAGATGGTTTTTTTGTGCTCATAGGAAAAAGTACAAGGGCTATCCCTTTTTTGTGGTTTGGCAATATACAAAGTTTAGGATTAGTGTATATAAATCGTTTCAAACCATAGGTAACTAGGTCCGTAAACATTAACTTTACGACTGCAAATAAGCCCTATGTTTACACCCGAAAACTTGCGCATTTTACAGGCTTTAACAAGCCAATTATTAGCAGACTTAACAAACAATCGTTTGTCATATAGTGAGCAGGAAATGATGGACTTGCAGCAGGTTTTACGTTTTCATGAATACCGTTATTATGTTTTAAATGAGCCCATCATAAGCGATGGTGAGTATGACCGTTTATTTAAAGCACTAGAAGCCTGCGAACAAAAAAATCCTACTAAAATAACCCCCGATTCGCCTACACAACGTGTGGGTAGTAGTTTAAATGGCCAGTTTGAAACCGTGGCGCATTTAGTGCCCATGCTAAGTTTAGACAATAGTTATAATGAGGCCGATTTAATTGATTTTGACAGAAAAGCAAAAGGACTGGTGGGGCTTGATAACATTGATTATTCGATTGAACCAAAATTTGACGGGGCGAGTATTTCACTAATCTATGAAAATGACCAGTTGGTACGCGCCACCACAAGAGGTGATGGTGTTGCGGGTGATGACATCACACAAAATATAAAACAAATTAAATCCATTCCTTTAAGTGCAAACTTTGCCATGTATGGTTTACAAACCGTAGAAATTAGAGGCGAGGTGATTATGAATAAAAAAGCATTTGATGGATTTAATGCCACACTTGCTGCGTCCAATTTACCACCCCTTGCCAATCCGCGCAACGCTGCGGCTGGTGCACTAAGAATGAAGGACCCACGTGAAGTGGCACAACGAAACCTTGACGCATTTTTATACCATATCAGCTACTATACAAAACTTGATAATGCAGCTGCACTTCATCCAGCATTAACCACACATAATGGCATGCTTGATATGCTTTGGGACCTTGGTTTTAGATCTCCTAAAAAAGAAAAGAAGGCAGTAGCCAGTATTGATGCCGTAGTAGATTATTGTTTGTCATTTGAAGCAGGTAGAGACAACCTACCCTACGAAATTGACGGTATGGTTATTAAGGTCGACAACATTGCACTTCAAGAAAAAATGGGCATGACTTCACACCATCCAAGGTGGGCTATTGCCTTTAAATTTAAAGCCAGACAAGCTTCTACAAAGCTTATTGGTATTGAGTTTCAGGTGGGTCGTACAGGCGCTGTTACACCTGTAGCTAAACTGCAACCCGTAAGTGTAGGTGGCGTAACTGTGTCTAGCATATCTGTGCATAACGAAGAATACATTAAAGAAAAAGATTTAAAAATTGGGGACACTGTTTTAATTGAAAGAGCTGGTGATGTGATACCGCAAATTGTAAAATCACTAGCAGAACTTAGAGATGGAAGCGAACAGTCCATTGTTTTTCCAACGCATTGTCCTGCTTGTAATGCACCATTAAATAAAGAAGAAACAGAAGCCGTATGGCGTTGTAATAGCAATACTTGTGAAGCACAAGTGGTAGAAAAAATAATTCACTTTGTATCTAAAGACGCGCTCGATATTAAAAGTTTTGGAGAAGCCAATGTGCGTAAATTTTATGAGCTAGGTCTCATTACCGATGTACCTAGCATTTATAGTTTGGATTTTGAAAAGATTGGCACACTAGAAGGCTTTGGTAAAAAAAGTATTGATAATTTACAAGCAGCGCTAGAAGCTTCTAAAAAACAACCACTCTGCCGTTTAATTTATGGTTTAGGTATCCGTTTTATTGGAGAAACAACGGCTAAAACTTTAGCCAACGCCGTAGATCACTTATTAGACTTTACAACTAAAACAGAGGAAGACTTATTAGCCCTCGAAGACGTGGGCGTTAAAGTAGCAAAAAGTATTGTAGACTTTTTTGGTGATGCACAAAATATTCAGCTCTTAAAAAAGCTTGAAGCCCTAGGCCTCGATTTAAAAAATCAGAAAAAAGCAGCCCCTGTAGGAAGTACATTATCTGGTCAAACATTTTTATTTACAGGCACGCTCCCTACCCTCAAACGCAGTGCTGCAGAGCAAATGGCCGCCGATTTAGGCGGCGTTATTGCAAGTGGCGTGAGTAGTAAATTAAATTATTTAGTAGTGGGTGAAGACGCGGGTAGTAAACTAGAAAAAGCCAAAAAAATAAATACGATTCATATTATTTCGGAAGCTGAATTTATTCAACTCATAGAATCGTCAAAACAATAAACATGTTAGCACCAGCCACTTTACAGTTTTTAAAAGCACTCGATAAAAACAACAACAAAGCATGGTTTGATGCGCACCGCAAACAGTATGATGCGGCTAAACTAAATTTTGCGGAACTCACACAGCAAGTGATTACGCAGTTTGGCAAAAAAGAGCCATCCATTGCATTACTACAGCCAAAAGAATGCGTGTTTAGAATAAACAGAGACGTACGTTTTAGTAAAAACAAAGCACCCTATAAAAACAATATGGGTGCTAGCATAAAAGCGGGCGGAAAAAAATCTTTACTAGCAGGTTACTATATTCATTTGGAACCAGGTGGCAAAAGCTTTGTGGGCGGCGGACTCTATATGCCGGATGCTGCTATTGTTGGAAAAGTAAGACAGGAAATTGATTATAATTACGCAACGTTTTTGCGCATCGTAGAAAACAAGAAATTTATAGCGCAGTATGGTGGACTAGATTTTTCGGAAGGGTTAAGTTTAGTAAGAGAACCTAAAGGCTATGAAAAAGAAAACCCTGCTATTAAGTACCTGAAATTAAAAAGTTGGATTGCAACGGCCCCGCTGTGTGGTACTGCGTTACAAGATAAAAACCTTGCAACGCAGCTCACAAAAGCGTTTGAATATTTACAACCACTCATTTCATTTTTAAACGAAGCCCTTGAGGCGTAAGTACTCTGCAATTTGTACCGCGTTGGTAGCAGCACCTTTACGTAGATTATCACTTACCACCCACATGTTTAATGTTTTAGGTTGTGTTTCGTCACGTCGTAATCTTCCAACAAACACTTCGTCTTTTTCATGTGCCCATAATGGCATTGGATACAGTTGTTCATTGTCGTTTTGTTGCACCACAACACCTGGCGCTGCCGCAAGTAAAGCAGTTAATTCTGCTAAATCATATTCGTTTTCAAACTCTACATTCACGCTCTCGCTATGACCACCTACTACTGGAATACGCACTGTGGTAGCCGTTACTTTAATAGTATCATCTTGCATAATTTTGCAAGTCTCTTTTACCATTTTCATTTCTTCTTTGGTATAACCATTATCTAAGAAAACATCAATTTGAGGAATCACGTTTAAATCGATTTGGTATTTGTATGCCATATCACCCTCTTTGCCTGCACGTTCATTAAAGAGTTGATCTACCGCTTGTTTACCCGTACCCGTTACACTTTGGTAAGTGCTTACGACCACACGCTTAATTTTATATTTAGTGTGTAATGGTTGTAGCGCTACCACCATTTGAATGGTAGAACAATTGGGGTTTGCAATGATATAATCATCCGCTGTTAATACAGCCGCGTTAACTTCTGGTACTACTAATTTTTTAGTAGGATCCATACGCCACGCCGAAGAGTTATCAATTACGCGAATGCCAGCAGCTGCATACTTAGGTGCCCATTCAAGTGAAGTACTTCCACCTGCCGAAAATATAGCAACAGCAGGTTTAGCGGCGATACCGTCTTCCATACTTACTACCTTGTACGCTTTCCCTTTAAATTGAACTTCTTTACCAACAGATCTTTCTGATGCTACCGGTACAATTTCAGTGACAGGAAAATTACGTTCGGCAAGTACTTGTAACATTTTTGTACCTACCAGGCCAGTTGCCCCTACGACTGCTACTTTCATTTTTTTAGTTTTTGTTTCTTATGGTTAAAAAAAAGGCCCTCCCATTTGGGAAGGCCTCTTGCGTATGTTTATACATTACAAAACGAAGCACCTCCCTGGTTAGAGTGGTTTCTTGATACGTTTTGAATGTTTCGATGTTCTCATGTTCGGATGTAAAATTAGGGGCATTTGAATACAACGCCAAAATATTTTAAATCAGGTTATACTACTAGCTTAATATCAAAGTTTACTAGGTCTACAAATTCAGCGATACGGTCGCTAATATCTGCTTTGCTAATTTCTCTCAAACGCTCGGTACCAAATTTTTCTACGCAATAAGAAGCCATGGCAGAACCCACTATAATAGCGGTTTTCATGTTTTCAAAAGAAATGTCTTTGGTACGAACGATATGTCCAATAAAGCCACCCGCAAAGGTATCACCAGCGCCGGTTGGATCAAATACTTCTTCTAATGGAAGTGCTGGTGCAAAAAACACTTGGTCTTCGTGGAATAAAAGCGCACCGTGCTCTCCTTTTTTAATGATCAAATATTTAGGACCCATGGCCATAATTTTTTTAGCCGCTTTTACAAGGCTATACTCACCACTTAATTGACGCGCTTCACTATCATTTACCATCAATACATCCACAAGGC
>CANEWV010000028.1 GCA_947442905.1 Chitinophagaceae bacterium
AGCCATCTTTACAGCGGTATATGCGGTTACTGGAAATTTATCTTATATCTGGCTCGTGTTAAGAGGGAAATTAAAAGCGGCAGGTGCTTCTGTGGCGCACGTTGGCTTTGGTATGATACTCGTAGGTATTTTAATTTCTTCTGCGAAAAAAACGGTTTTAAGTTGGAATACAACGGGTATTACGCCACTTGCACAAGCGGCTCCTGGTGAAAAAAATCCAGCGGGTAACCCTGCCGAAAACCTAACCCTTTTTAAAGGCGTAGAAACGGACATGGGTAAGTTTATGGTGAATTACAAACGAGATACGCTTAATGAAGCTGACCGTAAAAAATATTACGAAATATCTTTTAAAGCAAAAGACGGTTCTGAATCGTTTAACTTATATCCTGATGTTATTAAAAACAATAAAGGAATGGAAGGCTTTGCGGCCAATCCTGCAAGTAAGCATTATTGGTACAAAGATATTTTTGTGTACATCACTTCGTTTCAACAAAATGACGCTTCAGATACCACTCGTTTTGTAGACAAAGACATCAAAGTGGGAGATACTATTTATTACAGCAATGGACTCATGGTTTTAAAAAGTGTATCCATTAATCCAGCTTCTAAAAAAGATTTATTACTGCCTGGTGAAACTGCTTTGTTTTTAGATGTTGACGTTACTGCTAGGGATGGCCGAAAATATGCAGCTATGCCTGGTATAGCTATCGATAATTCGAGCATTCGTCAAATTTCTGATACAGTAGTGGCGCAATCTTTAGTACTTCAGTTTAATAAAGTAATTGATCAGGATAAAGGCATACTACAAATGGGCGTTAAAGAATCTGGTTCAATCACTGATTTGATTACGTTAAAAGTATACGAATTCCCAATGATTAATATTTTATGGTTAGGCGTTATTGTAATGGTAATAGGTTTTGTGATGTCCATTATTCAGCGCTATAAAACTTTAAAAAACAAACTCACTATTTCTTAATTGAATACATGCAGCCAACACGAAAACATATTATTTGTTTGGTGCTTTTTGTTTTTGCTGCATGTACAACTATAACTGCTCAACAGCGTGGTCCGCTCGATACCATGCGTGTGCATGCTTATATCACACCAGAAGGTGATACCATTCCTGAATCTATATTGCCGCCAGTAGAAGTATTTGCAAAGCTTACAGGGCATTGGAAAAACTATTGGGCCGATTGGACTAGACTCAGAAACGCTGTGTATGTTACGTATCCGTATGCTATTGCAGCGAGCCGTGTAATGAACGAAGTAAATGCCAAACTAAGTGGCGTAACCGATAAGAAAAAGCGAAAAGCCATTATCAAATCTCGCGAAAAGGAACTCAAAAAAGAATTTGCAGACCAGCTGGTAAAATTATCTGTGTATCAAGGCAGAGTATTAATGAAGCTTATTAATCGTCAAACAGGGAACAACTGCTACGAAATTATTGCAGAATACAAAGGCTTTTTTAATGCAGCATTTTGGCAAACCATTGCCTTTGTTTTTGGAAGCAATTTAAAGCAACCCTACAATCCATCTGGTGATGATGCGGATATGGAAAAAATTGTCAAGGACGTTGAAAAAATGTATGGCTATAAAAGTTAGCGGTACGCGTAAAGAATCTTTTTAAAATCTTCTCTGGGTATCATATGAGCACCTAAACTCTCTAAATGTTCGGTGTAAATTTGACAATCAATTAAAACAATACCTTCTTGCTCTAACTGTTTTACATAACTGATAAAAGCAAACTTGCTGGCGTTACTTTCGGTGCTAAACATACTTTCTCCAAAAAATAGTTTGCCCATTTTAATGCCATAGAGTCCACCCACAAGTTTATCGCCTTTCCAAGCCTCGGCACTATGAGCAATGCCTATAGTGTGTAAAACATTGTATGCTTTTTCTACTTCATTCGTAATCCATGTTCCAGCTTGTCCCTCGCGCTTTATTTTTTTGCAATTTGCAATTACCTGATCAAAAGCAGTATTGGTTTTAAAAACAAATTCTTTTCGTTTAATCACCTGCTTCATGGTCGCGCTCACTTTTAACTGGGGAGGGTACAAAACAAACCTTGGGTTGGGGCTCCACCAAAGAGGCGTTTCACCTTCGTACCACGGAAAAATACCTTCTTGATAAGCTTTAATAAGCCTTTCGGTACTAAGGTCACCACCCATGGCAAGCAAACCATCTTCGAGGGCTGTTTCTATGGGCGGGAACCAAATATTTTCATCTAATACGGTAAGAGACATTAGCTTTTGGTAGATTCAATAGTGGCACTGATACCTCTTTCAGTAATTGCGTCACACATGGGCTTTAAGGTATCGTAATCACCATTTTTAACGGCGTATTTGCCATTGTAATGGATAATCATGGCTGATTGTTCGGCCTGTTCCTGTGTATGTTTACACACATCTATTAAGGTTTCAATCACCCACTCAAACGTATTGACTTCGTCATTCCAAACAATGAGTTGATAGGGGGTGTCGGTTGCCGTTAGCAGGTCCGTTTCTTCTGATTCCCAAGGTTTTGTTTGGTTGTAGGTTTCCCTCATGGCGTAAAAATAAAGAATGTATCTTATACCAAAAAACCGCTTAATTTTAATTGTGTTAAAACATCGTTATGAAAAAAGTATTGTTCTTTTTGTTTTTAATCGTGAGTGTTCAAATGGCTGCTTGTAAAAAGCCTTACAAAATAATTGAACCACCCGTTACCGTTGATACAAGCTTCTTTGCAAAAGGGGCCGATATTGGATGGCTTTCTGAAATGGAAGCTGCTGGGGTTAAATTTTATATGTCTAATGGAACTCAGTCCGATTGTATTTCAGTTTTAAAAAGCAAAGGGATTAATTCATTAAGATTTAGGGTTTGGGTAGATCCAGATAATGGATGGTGTGGTCAGGCAGATGTGGTAAAAATGGCTGTTCGTGCCAAAAATGCTGGTATGCGCGTCATGATTGATTTTCATTACAGTGATTTTTGGGCCGATCCAGGTAAGCAAAATAAACCCAAAGCTTGGTTATCTTATAATGCGGCTGGATTAAATCAAGCGGTTTACACACATACTAAAACAGTGTTAACGGCGCTATTAAATGCAGGTGTTGTTCCAGCATGGGTTCAAATTGGCAATGAAACCAATGATGGCATGTTGTGGGAAGAAGGAAGGGCCTCTAAAAATATGGCACAGTTTGCTGCCATGGTACAGGCAGGTTCAAAAGCTGTGAGAGAAACAAGTGCGTCTTCTAAAGTAATTGTACATATTTCTAACGGTTACGATAACGCCATGTTTAGATGGATGTTTGATGGCTTAACGGCTAACAAAGTAGACTATGATATTATTGCCATGTCATTGTATCCGAGTGTGTCAAATTGGTCTAGTTTAAATATGCAATGCTTAAACAACATGAATGATATGGTGGCGAGGTACAACAAAGAAATTATGATTAGTGAAGTTGGTATGGAAGCGTCGGCAGCTACTGCTTGTAAATCATTTATTCAAGATTTAATTTCAAAAACCAAGTCGGTGAATCAGAAAAAAGGATTGGGTGTGTTTTACTGGGAGCCCCAGAGCTATAATAGTTGGAAAGGGTATAAGCTAGGTGCGTTTGATGACAGTGGTAAACCAACTGTTGCAATGGATGCATTTATAAATTAGTGCTTTCCTTCTCAACCCTTCTTGTGCCCGCATACATTTCATATTCTAGTAAACGGCAATCTATTTTGGCGTTTAAAAATTCGATACGTCTGCTAGGCTTTAACCTTATTTTTTTAGCGAGTTCTAAATTGCCCGTAAAAATATAGCCAGTGGCGCCTTTGCATTTACTTTTTAAAAAGTCACCCATTCTTGCATAGGTAGCTTCAAGTTCTATTTCTTCACCCAGTCTTTCGCCATATTCTGGATTAAATAAAATAACGGCGCCTTCCATATCCTCAGGCATCTTTGTATTTTCAAAATCACATACTTGAAAAGTGATGAGGTCTTCTACGTCAGCAGCTGCTGCATTTAGTTTTGCAATATCAATGGCCTGTTTGCTAATATCTGATGCGATAATGGTTAAGCCCGTTGGCTCTACAATTTGATTTTCTATTACGGCTCTTTCTTTTTCGTATACGGCTCTATCATATCCAATCACGTGCATGAAAGCATAATTGTGACGAAGTAAGCCAGGCACGCGTTTGCTAGCAATTAGCGCCGCCTCAATGGCGACTGTGCCAGATCCGCACATAGGATTAATAAAAGGCGTTTTTGTGTCCCATTTGCCCGATAAAATAGTGGCAGCGGCAAGTGCTTCGAGCATTGGCGCTTTACCAGGAATTTTTCGGTATCCATGTCTTGCCAAAGAATCACCAGTAGTATCAATAAATACTTCGGCCTCATCATATTTCCAGTACAAATAAACCACAGCTCCTGTTAAGCTAGATCCGGTTGAAGGTCTTTTATTCGCAACTTTACGCATACGGTCCACAACAGCATCTTTAACCCTAAGGTTGGCAAATAAATTGGTGGTGATGGTGGTATGAAACACATTACTGGTAACAGAAAAGTACCCGCCCGGATCAATTATTTTTTCCCACTCAATGGTAGTGAGGTTTTCATATAACTCGTCGGGATTGTTACAGTTAAATGTTTTTATAGAATATAAAACCTGGCTCGCTGTTCGAAGATTTAAATTAAGTCTAATGCAGTCGTTGATGGTGCCCGAAATTTCTACTCCGGTTTGAAAGCTTCGGGTTACGGTAAATCCTAAAGCAGTTACTTCAGATGTAAGGGCAGGGGATAACCATTTATGGCAGGTTATTACAATTTTATTAGGTGTAGTGAACGGTTGCATGGGTACAAACTTAGTTTAAAAGACTAAACAGGGGGTACATAAAAAAAGCCCTCGATACAATCGAAGGCTTTTCTGTGTGGGAGCACACGGGTTCGAACCGCGGACCCTCTCGGTGTAAACGAGATGCTCTAAACCAACTGAGCTATGCTCCCTTTTTATTGGAGTGCAAAAATAGGGTCTGAAGCGAAACTGCCAAAAAAAACTTTCTATTTTTTGCGAATTAATTGAATTGAAGCGATGGAAACCTATATAATTGGCTGTCATACACGAAAAGTTCCTCTATTTCATAGTCCCAATATTTATAAAGGGGTGATTTTTTGAGGTGTTTGGCCGCCGCTTCTTTAGAATCGGTGTTTAGGGTAATCCAGCAGGTTTGGCTCTCCATACTCACCGCATAGCTATCTATAATGCTCTTATTAAATAAGAAATTGATATAACTACGGTGGGGTGGAACCAGCGTCATAAACTGGTCGTCCATGGTAAATTTGATGATTGCTTGAAACTTTTTCATACCGAGTTCTTTAATACTGCTCTACTAATCTACAATTTTCGTGCCTAATTGTTACAATCTTACCAAATTAATTTTGCGATTCGGCCACGGCCGCCTGCAAGGTATACAGCCCTTCCTTCTTTAGCCTTTTGAACCACATGAAAACTTTCTTTTGAAACCAGTTCCCAGTGAATGCCACCATCGGTACTGATGTCTATTCCAGAAGTGCCACAACTAATTAAAGTTTCATTGTCAGTGTAAATAACACATGATCTATAACCATGTGGGTTTATAATAGGGGTAGTGTAGGTTCTGTTGCCATTTTCAAAAGAAAGTAAAATGCAGTTGAACCTGCTAATGGTATCATGTGCAAAGTCGCCACCAACAATAACGCCTTTTTGAATTTTATTATTAAATGCAATTGAGTTAGCACCTGCTGAGCTAAATCCTTGTAGTAATGGAAGCGAATCATTAAAAGAATGGTTTAAAAAATCTTTTAAACGCGATTTAGTACCACCGGTTACCACCAACCATGGCGATTCCTTGCTAAAATTTGTAATCGCAATATTAGTGCCGCTCGATGCAAACATGGCTTCACCTTCAGGTACGGTTGGTGTATTTTTTAATTCTTTTTTAGAAGGTTTGATCCAACTGTCGCCACCGTCAAAAGTTTTGGCATAAAATATTTTTTGGTTGATAGGGTCGCCCACAACCATACCCACTAATTTCCCATTTACTTTTTCAAAATGCATTGCATCTAAAAACATACCAGCAGTAGTGTCTTCAAAAACCTTTTTCCAATTTTTTCCGCCATCTGTTGTTTTTAAAATAATGGCCGGATCCGAAACCGCCATAATAATAGCTGTGTTTTGATCAAAAGCTTCGATGTCTCTAAAGTCTCTTTTTTCAAAACCAGGCACCTGCATCCACTCAATATTTTTACCGCCATCGGTGGTTTTTGCAACCATGCCACCAGAACCGCTGGCCCAAAAAACGTTGTCATTTACAACGCTCAGTCCTCTAATGCTCACTTTATTACTTGACGCTAATAGGCTAATACTGATGTCTGGTGTGGGTTTGATAGAAAGCGGGATCTGATTTTGCGCTTTTGAAACAGGTGTTGAAAGGAGCCATAAAACAGCGCTACAATAAAATATTTTTATAAACCGCATAGGATGTACATTTTTGCATGGTTAACTAGGCTAAATCTAGAACAAGTTTTATACCCAAAAAAATAATATTGATGATACCATATTGGATGAGTAGAACGCAGTTAATGCTTGGGGATGCACCCATCGAAGCACTGATGTCTAAAAATGTACTCGTGGTAGGATTAGGTGGCGTTGGTGGTATTTGCGCCGAAATGATTGCGCGCGCAGGTGTGGGCAAAATGACGATTGTAGATGCGGACACCGTAGATTTGAGCAATGTAAATAGGCAAATTCCAGCGCTTCATTCTACAGCTGGAAAACCCAAAGCGGAAGTTATGGCCGAAAGGTTAAAAGACATCAACCCAGATTTAGATTTAACAGTTTTAACTGAGTATATTAAAGAAGAGCGTACCCGCGAGATATTAGACAACGGCGCTTTTGATTACGCCGTAGATTGCATTGACACTTTATCACCTAAAGTGTATTTTATAAAAGCTTGTATCGAAAGAAAAATCCCGATTGTAAGTTCGTTAGGGGCCGGCGGAAAAATGGATCCATCACAAATTAAAGTGACCGATATTTCAAAAACGTATCAGTGTAATTTGGCAAAGTATGTAAGAAAAAAATTACATGCACTGGACATTTACAAAGGCTTAACCGTTGTGTTTAGCCCAGAAATAGTAGACCAGTCTAAAATTATTGAAACAGAAAAAGCATTTCCCAAAAAATCTATTATTGGCACACTTTCATACATGCCTGCCATATTTGGCTGTACAACAGCTAGCGTGGTAATAAGGGATTTGGCGGAGTTAGAATTAATAGCGTAAGTAAGGTTCCATCTGTTCCTTCCAGCCCGCGCAGTGGGTTAATTTTGTGCAGTTCGCAATAAATTGTGGGAGTGGTAAATCAAATAATTTTTGCGCATTACTAATGCCTAATAATTTACTGAGGTGATCTTCACCACTTGGGTTTACGGCCGTTTTATAAGGCGCCCACTCAAACGCCTGCGGGTGTTTTGCACGAATCATATATACAAGAAGCAAACCAAAAAATACGGGTTTAAAATAGGCTGGGTCTATGACCTCAAAATGTATACCCTTGCAAAGTGTATTTGCGTATTTACCAGATGTAGGCGTCAATGAAATGTCACTGGCTTTTATTTCGTCACCAAAACTTTGGTTGATAAAACTAGTGATATCACTCGTTTGCATCCAGGGTGCAGCAGCGGTTTCAAAGCTGTAGGCGCTGACTCTTCCTTCACTAATATTTGTAGCTTCTAGTAAACATAGGCCCGGATATAATAACATACTATTTGGGCTTTGTATGGCTGGTGATGTAGGCGCAAAATTTGTTCCCCAATCTGTAACCAAATCATTGCGGTCCCAGTTTTTTACAGGAATAACTGTTATGTTGGCGCCAATATTTTTTGTGCTGTTAAAATAAATTGCCAGCTCGCCAAGGGTAGCACTGTGTTTGATAGGAATATTCCATCTGCCAATAAATGAACTTGAATTTTCTTCTAAAAAAGGGCCTTCCGCGGCGTAAAAATTTCCGGAAACAGGATTTGGCCTGTCCAGTACAATCAATTCTTTATTGTTAAGCGCACAGGCTTCTAACACATACGTTAAAGTCCAGAGGTAGGTGTAAAAACGAGCCCCAATGTCAGGAATGTCAAATAATAGGATGTCAATATTTTCTAAATCCTGTGCAGTAGGCATGTAGTTATTTCCATACAAACTAATAATGGGAAGGCCTGTAATAGTGTCGATGCTATTTTGTTGCGCTTCGCCGTCTGGCGCCGTAGCCGAAATCCCATGTTCTGGACTAAATAAACAAACAATATTAAAGCCTGCTTGCATCAGTGCCGTTCTTGAAAGTATACCGGTATTGGTAGTGGCTGCATCATTTGTAACAAGTCCTATAGACTTAGTTTTCCATGCAGGATTTTGAAGGGTAATTTCATCTACACCAAAACAAATCATAGGGTTTCAGTTTTAGGTGCCTCCGCAAATTGAGTTTCTATTTTTAGCTGTTCCACAATATTAAAAATGATGGGGCACCTGTTGTAATGCATAAATGTTGTAAAAAGTCTTTTATTAAAATGGGGCAGGTGCATGGCCGGAAATTCTTTGCATCCTTCAAATCTGTAATCGTAAACGGTGCACTTATTTTCTTTTAAAAAATGGCAGGGAACTGCACTCATAAGCATTGTTTCATTCATCCCTTTTTCGAGATATTTTTTGTCAAATATTTCTCTGGTTTGATCTAAGTGTTTACTTAGTGCATCTGCCTCTTTTTCGTTGATATTAATCAGTAAAGTTTTGCAACAATTACCACAAACCGTGCAGTCTATTTTTGGGGCAATTTTGTCATTTAAAGCATGCACTTTTTGGTCTACTGCAGCGGGGTCCATTTGCAATAAATATTGCCCAAATTGTTGGTTGGCCAGCTCATTTTCTTGACCCGCCACTAAGAGCCGGTCAAGGTTGGTTTCTAGGTATTTGTCTGCTTCTTTGATGGCCTAAAGGTACATTTCTACTGTTTATTTTAAGAAAAACCCCAAAAAAGCCGATTTATCCACATAAACTGGCCATTTGTAGAAAAGTAAAATTGGGGCTGGTTACGAGGTAGTTAGATTTGCGGGTTGAGTAAAATGTGTGAACTCATTTACAGGAAAAAGTAGGAGAAAAAATGGCTGAAAAAGTAAACAATAGTGCATACGACGAATCGTCGATTAGGTCATTAGATTGGCGTGAACATATCAGGCTTCGTCCTGGTATGTATATTGGTAAATTAGGAGACGGTTCTGCAACGGATGATGGTATTTATGTACTCATCAAAGAAGTGGTAGATAACTGTATTGATGAACATACCATGGGGCATGGTAAACAAGTTGAAATTACCATCGAAGATAAAACGGTAACCATCAGAGATTACGGTAGAGGTATTCCACTTGGTAAAGTGGTGGATGTGGTAAGTAAAATTAACACGGGTGCTAAATACGATAGTAAGGCTTTCCAAAAAAGTGTGGGTTTAAATGGAGTAGGTACCAAAGCGGTAAATGCATTAAGTCAATATTTTAAAGTAACCGCTTTTAGAGATGGTAGAGAAAAAACAGCCATTTTTGAAAGAGGTGTTTTAGTAGATGATCAAAAAGAAACAAAGAGCTCGGAACCTAATGGAACTTTAGTCGTTTTTGTTCCGGATGAAACCGTATTTAGAAATTTCCATTTCATCCATGAATACCTAGACGCGCAACTTTGGAATTATTGTTATTTGAATGCTGGTTTAACCATGCAGTTCAATGGCAAAAAGTATGTGAGTAAAAACGGTCTACTAGATTTATTACTGCGCAAAACCAATCCCGACGAACTGCGTTATCCAATCATCCATTTAAAAGGAGAGGATATTGAAATAGCGGTTTCGCATAACAATGATTACGGAGAAGATATTTTTTCTTTTGTAAACGGACAGTATACCACACAAGGGGGGACGCACCAACAAGCATTTAGAGAAGGCTACATTAAAGTGATTCGTGATTTCTTCAAAAAGGATTACGACGTTTCTGATATTAGAACAAGTATTGTAGCAGCGGTTTCTGTGCGCGTACAAGAGCCCGTTTTTGAAAGCCAAACAAAAACCAAATTAGGTTCTCAGTATGTTTTTGAAGGCGGACCTTCTATGAAAAAATTTATAGAAGAGTTTTTAGCCAAAGAACTTGATAACTTCTTACACCGCAACCCGGCAGTGGCTGATGCACTTCGTAAGCGTATCGAGCAAAGTGAAAGAGAGCGTAAAGAACTCGCTGGTATTAAAAAGCTAGCCAACGAGCGCGCCAAAAAAGCAAACCTGCATAATAAAAAATTAAGGGATTGTAGAGTACATTTAAGTGATGAACTGCCTGGTAAAAACAAGGAAGAGTTTATTGTACTGCAAAACAATTCTACCATTTTTATTACGGAAGGAGATAGTGCGAGTGGAAGTATTACAAAATCTAGAAATGTAGATACCCAGGCTGTATTTAGTTTACGTGGTAAGCCACTTAATGCATACGGCCTCACTAAAAAAGTGGTGTATGAAAATGAAGAGTTTAACCTATTACAACACGCGCTCAATATTGAAGATGGACTTGAAGGG
>CANEWV010000029.1 GCA_947442905.1 Chitinophagaceae bacterium
CACCACTTGTTACATTTTCTAACCAAGCCGTGTTTTGCAAATACCAATCGATTGTTGCAGCAAGTCCTTGTTCAAAAGTAACTGATGGATTCCAACCTAATTCTTTATTGAGTTTAGTAGCATCAATGGCGTAACGACGATCATGACCTGGACGGTCTTTTACATACGTAATAAGCCCTTCGCTCTCTCCTTTTGCACGTCCTAATTTTTCATCCATTTGCGTGCAGAGTAATTTAACGAGGTCAATATTGGTCCACTCATTAAAGCCGCCAATATTATAGGTGTCGCCTTTTTTTCCTTCATGAAAAATTAAATCAATAGCGCGTGCATGGTCTATCACATAGAGCCAATCACGGGTGTAGAGGCCATCGCCATATACCGGCAAAGCTTTTTTATTGATAATATTATGAATGAATAAAGGAATTAATTTTTCTGGAAAATGATTAGGACCATAATTGTTAGAACAATTAGAAACCACAATGGGTAAGTGATAGGTTTCGCCGTAAGCTCTTACAAAATGATCACTCGCCGCTTTACTTGCAGAATACGGAGAGTTTGGATCGTAAGAGGTTGTTTCGGTAAACAAACCTTCTTTGCCTAAACTACCATATACTTCATCGGTAGAAATATGGTAAAATAGGTGATCTCTTTTTGCATCCCAAGTACCATCATGTGCATTTTCGTAACTTAAATCCTGCTTCCAAAAATCTTTGGCCGTATTTAATAAGTTTACGGTACCAATCACATTAGTGTACACAAAATCAAGTGGTGAAACAATAGATCGGTCTACATGTGACTCGGCAGCCAAATGAATGACATCGGAAATATTATGCTGTTCAAAAATATTTTTTAACGCGGCTGCATCTAAGATATCCGCTTTTACAAAATGATAATTAGGGGCGTTTTCGATGTCCTTTAAATTTTCAAGATTACCTGCGTAGGTTAGCGCATCCAAATTAAAAATTTGATACCCTGGATATTTGGTCACCATCAAACGAACAACATGCGATCCAATAAATCCCGCACCGCCCGTAATTAAAATATTCTTTCCCATAATACTTAATAATAATATGAGCCTATCTAGGCTACTTTTAGGCCTGCAAAATACATAAATCAGACCAACATTTGCTATCTTTCAAGCATAAACAATTGCTATGCAACAACAACGCTACTATTCGTTAGACGTATTTAGAGGTGCCACTGTTGCGCTCATGATACTCGTAAACAACCCTGGTAGCTGGGGAAACATCTATGGCCCCCTTAAACATGCCCCTTGGCATGGCGTAACCCCCACCGATTTAGTGTTCCCTTTTTTCCTGTTTGCGGTAGGCAATGCGATGGCTTTTGTGATGCCCAAATTTGAAGCCGGCACTAGCGCTGCTTTTTGGAAAAAAATGACCAAACGAACCCTACTCATTTTTGGCATTGGGCTCTTTTTAAATTGGAGCCCGTTTATTAAATGGGAAGATGGTGTACTCGTAGCTAAAAAATGGGAAAACATACGCATCCTTGGGGTATTACAACGCATTGCGCTGAGTTACTTTTTTGCTTCTATCATAGTGTATTATGCCAAAACAAAAGGTGCGTTTGTATTAGGTGGCATTTTATTATTAGGCTACTGGTTTATTACCGCAGTTTTTGGAACCCCCGGTAACCCGTACAGCATGACAGGCTATTTTGGAACAGGTATTGACAAACTTATTTTAGGCGAAAAACATATGTACCATGGTGAAGGCATCGCGTTTGATCCGGAAGGAATAACGAGTACCATCACCGGTATTGTTCAAGTGATTTTTGGATTTTTAGTAGGTCAGTACATTCAGCAAAAAGGAAAATCTTTTGAAATGCTTGCCAACTTACTTATTAGTGGCGTGGTATTAATTGTGGCAGGATTATGTTGGGATATGGTATTCCCGATTAATAAAAAAATATGGACCAGCAGTTATGTTTTATACACGACAGGCCTCGCCATTGTAACCATTAGTGTGCTCATTTATTTAATTGAATTCAAAGAAATAAAAGGTGCTTGGAGTAAATTTTTTGATGTGTTTGGAAAGAACCCACTCTTTATATTTTTCTTGTCGGGCTTTTTGCCAAGAGTGCTGTCACTACTGCGTTTCGAAGACCTCAGTTTAGAAGCAGGACACACCACCACGAGCGCACTACCTTGGTTTTGGAACCATATTTGCAAACCCATTTCCGAAGATTTACGCAACGGATCTTTGGTTTACGCTATTTGCATGATTGCATTTTATTGGAGCATTGTGTATGTACTCGATAAAAAGAAAATTTATATTAAGGTGTAAGGAGATTTTTATTAAACCACAAATTGATTGCGCAAAAATTACCGCGCTTTATACAAACAGCCTAGCTGCTAATTCCAAATTTTCTTGCTTACCTACATCGAGTAGTATTGCGCCGGTATGATCATACGCCAAAATATTTTGTGTGTCACAGAGGTCTAAATACACATCCACCATCGAAAATTTACCTGCTCTTTGCATGAGTGACAGTAGCCTTGTATCAATTACCTGAATACCGCTAAAAGCCTTTGTTTGCAGGTGCTCCGTATTACTATCGTTAAAATGACCGGGCTTATACTCACCGGTGTTTTGATTTTTCCACCCGCACAATTTACCGGCTGCATCAAACAAGAAATACCTACTACTGTTTCTGATAGAAACAGCGAGCGTAGCGAGCGCACCAGATGAAGTGTGCTGCGCAATAAGTGCGTCTAAATCTAAATTGGTCAATATATCTGCATTGATAAGTAAAAACGAATTTTCATTTGCAAAATACCAAGCCGCTTTTTTTAAACCACCGCCGGTTTCTAATACAGCGTCCGTTTCGTCCGATATAGTTATGGTAGAACCCCACCCATTATTAGAGGTTACGGCATCTATAATTTGATCTGCATAATGATGCACATTAACGAGTACTTCGGTGATACCAATTTTTTGTAAATATTCGATATTTCGCTGCAGTAAAGACTTTCCATTCACCAAGGCCAATGCCTTGGGATGCTTATCTGTAAAGGGTTTTAACCTTGTGCCGAGTCCTGCTGCCAATATCATTGCCTTCATAAAAAATTATTTTACCCAGTTGGCTTTATTGGTATGAGACAATTGCGTTTTTACTTTGTATTTATTACGAAGGTGTCTAGCTGTTTGTTCTGCAGCATATACACTTCGGTGCTGTCCACCTGTGCATCCAAAATTGATTTGTAAATTTTGAAACCCGCGTTTCAAATAATCCTCTACCGTAATATCAATTAAATCCCAAACACTATTTAAATACTCATTCATTTTTGTACGCTGTTCTAAAAAGTCTTGAACAGGTTTATCGAGGCCCGATAGTTTTTTATAATCATCAAAGCGACCCGGATTTAAAATACCACGCATGTCAAACATAAAGCCACCGCCATTTTCAGAATCATCTGTCGGAAATCCTCGTTTATAACTAAAACTATTTACAGAAACAATGAGTGGTGAAGATTCATTGGCCTGAGCTGGTTCAAAACGTGTAATCATTTCATCAGACATCACAATTTTTAACACCCTGTCAAACTCCGGCGTTACAATACCAACGCGTTTGTTTTCAATAAAGAACTGAAGGTTGCGCATAGCAAGTGGAATGCTCGCTAAAAAGTGCGCCTTGCGTTCAAACAATCCTCTAAAACCATATGCACCCATTACTTGCAAGAGTCTTATTAATACATAGCCATTATACTGGCTCACAAAAGTAGTACGGTCTAAGGGCTCTTTTAATAAAATGTCTACTTGATCCATATAATAGTCAAGCAAATTGTCTTTCCACTGTTCACTCAATTCTGCTTTTGCTTGCCACAATAATGAAGCCACATCATATTGCAAAGCACCTTTCATACCACCCTGAAAATCTATAAAGTGTACATCATTTTGATTGACAATAATATTTCTACTCTGAAAATCACGGAACATAAAATACTTATGTTGCGTATGGGTCAGATAGGTGCTTAATGCTTCAAAATCTTCAAGCATAGCCTGCTTATCGTAAGGAAGTTGAAGCGTATCTAAAAAATAATATTTGAAATAGAGTAAATCACTTAAAATAGCCTGCTTGCCAAACTCTTTTGCAGTGATACACCAATTGTAATCAAAGCCTTCGTCACCTTTAATTTGTATGCGTGCAAGTTGCGCTAAACTTTTTTGGAAAAGCGCGTATACATTTAGAGCGTGTCCTTCTTTTTCGATTTGATCGAGTAACGACTCAGTACCTAAATCTTCTTGAATATAAATAGTGTCATCGCTATTTACGGCTAACACTTCCGGCACTGGAAGACCCGCTGCTTTAAAATGCTTACTAAAATGTATAAATGTTTGTGTCTCTTTTTGATGAAGGTTGTAGGTAGCGATATAGGTTTTGCTTCCTTCGTATATTCTGAAATAAATACGATCACTCCCACTTTGTGGTAATTTTTCTACCCTGGTAGCTGCAGTGCCGCTGATAGAGGTAAATAAAGTTTCTATTCCGTTAATCACCGACTCCATAGGAAAATTGATTTACAACGAAAATAGAACTTACTATGCAAACCCCAAATTTGCTTATAAAGTTTGTAGCCCAAAAACGCTCACCTGTTTGCCCTTGTCTAGTGCATGCTCTTTGCGAATGAGTGTAACGGTGCTAAGTTCAAAAAATGGCTGCGCTACTTTATTTACATACTGCGCAGCTAACTGTTCAAAAGCAGCGGGTGGTAGTGGCGAAGTGAGGGCAAGTAAAGGTTGCTGTATCAGTTTTGAAGGCATACATCCATAACTTTTTAAATACTGATCGAGCACTTGCAAACTTGCGGCTAGCTGTGCAAAAGGTTGTTGGTTGGCGATACGCATAAAAATGCGCCTAGAAGGCAGGGCTCCAAAACCATCGATGGCCACCCTAAAACTTTTTTGCTGGCTAATAATACGGTGCATCCACTTGAGTAAAGTAGTTTCCATATGCTCAGTGGTATGAAACTGGGCTAGCTCAATAACCGGCTTATCGGTAAAACCAAGGGTGCGTGCCCAATTTGTAAAATGCGCATCGGGGTAGGCCACCAACTGATATACCCCAGTGGTGGTAAGTGTTTGACCTGTAAAAACAGTGCGTGCGCTCGTATGAATGTCCATAACTTTTTTATTTTAGTAACTATTTTAGCATAAATTTACTAAATATTTTAGCTAAAACAAAACTTTTTTATTGTTATGGATAGTCAAGAATGGCAGGGGGCTGCCTATAAAGGCTCCAAAAAATACACCCAACAAGAGGTTACTACCGCCAATGCCACTGGCTTTGGGGCCGCCACCGACGATTATATGGAAAGGGGCATTGACCTCAACGAGCAGCTCATTAAAAACAAGCCCGCTACCTTCTTTTTTAGAATGAACAGTCACGCCATGACCGGTGCCGGCATTTACCCCGGCGATATTTTAATTGTAGATCGTAGCATTAGAGCCAGCAGCCAAAAAATTGTAGTGGCTATTTTAAATGGTGAACTTTTAATTCGGCGCTATACCGATACGGGTGTTAAAAAATTACTCTCTGCCGAAAATAAAAAATGCGCCGACATTGAAATTGATCCACTCGCCTCCTTTGCAGTATGGGGCGTGGTGATCTATTGTATTCACGCTACTTTATAATATAGACATGATTGGCATTGTAGATTGCAATAGTTTTTATTGCTCGTGCGAACGTTTATTTAAGCCAGATTTACTACACAAGCCCGTGGTGGTATTAAGCAACAATGATGGCTGCATTATTTCTAGAAGTGATGAAGCAAAAGCAGTAGGCATAGAAATGGGAAGCCCTTTTTTTATGCAAAAAAATAATTTAGAAAAAAATGGCGTTACTACTTTTTCTTCTAACTATCATTTATACGGCGACTTAAGTTGGCGCGTGATGGAAACGTTAAGAACCATGCTACCAGAGGGTTGTGTAGAAGTGTATTCGGTAGATGAATCCTTTATCGATCTCGCACATATTGAACCAGACGCACTACCATCTTTTACTGTATCGCTTAAAAATATCATTGAACAGTGGACCGGTATTAGCGTTTCAATTGGCGTAGCACCTACCAAAGCACTCAGTAAAGTAGCCAATAGGCTCGCTAAAAAAAACAAGCAAGCAACGGCCTGTGTATTAATTTTAAATACCGATAAAAAAATTACACAAGCACTTCAAAAAACACCGATTGCTGATGTGTGGGGCATTGGTTACCAGTACGCCAAAAAATTAAATGGCTATGGTATTAATACCGCTTACGATTTAACACTGCGTACCGAAAATTGGGCGCATCAAGAATTAGGTGGTGTAGTAGGCGCGCGTTTGTTTAGAGAACTCAAAGGATTTCCTTGTATAGATATGCAATCGGAAAGAGTTACCAAACACATGATTGCTACCACGCGTATGTTTGGAAACCCCGTTACCACCCTTACTGAATTAGAAGAAGCGGTAGCTACCTATATGGCAAGGGCTGCAGAAAAACTGCGCAGACAACACGCAGCAGCACGCGGTATTACGGTATTAATTGTGCCCAAACAGGAAGTGAAGGGCAGTTATTACCGGCATGGGCCTACAAAATCGGGAGCGGTTCGCCTGCCGCTTGCAACGGCGCTTACGAACGAACTGGTAAAACCAGCCCTCGAGCTGGTAAGAAGCTTATTTGAAGCAGGTAAAACCTACAAAAAAGCAGGGGTCATTTTAAGTGATATTGTACCTGAAACCGTGATTCAGGGGAACTTGTTTGTAGCAGTGCCTACAAATGGCGAAAAATTGGCCAAAGGGCGCGCACTCATGGAAGCGATAGACAATATTAATTTTTCGATGCGGGGTGATATTTTGAAATTTGCTGCTAGCGGCACTACCCGTAACTGGAAAATGCGCCAAGAAATGCGGAGCCCCCGCTATACCACACGCTGGGAAGAGCTTCCACTCTTAAAATAAGGCTTCAAAAGTCCTGTGCATAAGCATTTAAGAATTATTTTAAAATTTACACGCATAAATTGCGGCGGTACCTTAAATTTGCACAATTTGTAAATAATGACTCAACCTACGCTCAACTCCAACGAATCCATCCCTTCAGGTAAGAAAAAAATAATTGTACTTGGTAGCGGCCCCAATAGAATTGGCCAAGGTATCGAGTTTGATTATTGTTGTGTACATGGCTTAATTGCCATTAAAGAAAGTGGTTACGAAGCCATTATGGTGAACTGTAACCCCGAAACCGTTTCTACCGATTTTGACATGGCCGATAAATTATATTTTGAGCCAGTGTTTTGGGAGCATTTGTGGGAAATTATTGAACTAGAGCAACCTTATGGAATCATTGTTCAATTAGGTGGTCAAACAGCACTAAAACTAGCCAAGCGTTTACACGAAAAAGGCATTCGCATTATTGGCACTTCTTTCGAAAGCTTAGACATGGCCGAAGACCGTGGACGTTTTAGTGATTTATTAAAAGAACTAGAAATTCCGTATCCATCGTATGGCACGGCGCATACTGCAGACGAAGCCATTGAAGTAGCCAACAAAGTAGGTTATCCCGTACTCGTGAGACCAAGCTACGTAATTGGTGGACAGCGCATGCGTATTGTTATCAATGACGAAGAAGTTGAAAAAGCCGTTATTAGTTTATTAAAACATCTTCCGGATAACACCATTTTAATTGACCACTTTTTAGATCGTTGTCAAGAAGCAGAAGTAGATGCCATTTTTGATGGAGAAACTTTTCACATCATGGGTGTGATGGAACATATCGAGCCAGCAGGTATTCATAGTGGCGATAGTAACGCGGTGTTACCAGCGTTTAACTTAACCCCAATGATTGTAGAAAAAATGGAATTCTACAGTGAAAAAATTGCACGTGCCTTAAATATCAGAGGCCTCATTAATATTCAGTTCGCCATTAAAAATGGTCAAGTGTATGTGATTGAAGCAAACCCAAGGGCTTCGAGAACTACGCCATTTATTGCAAAAGCCTATCAAATTCCGTACTTAAATATTGCCACCAAAGTAATGCTTGGTGCCAATAAACTTACCGACTTTACGATGGTTAAAAAACTAGATGGCTATGCGATAAAAGAGCCTGTATTTAGTTTTGATAAATTCCCTGGCGTAAACAAAGAGTTAGGACCAGAAATGAAAAGTACCGGAGAAGCGATTCGTTTTATTAAAGATTTACACGATCCTTATTTCCGCACGCTGTACAAAGAGCGTAGCATGAACTTGTCTCGATAAGTAAGTTTAAAATAAGCGGCTGGTTGTAAATACGGAGAACCTTCCACCAAAATACATGGGTTCATTAGTATGCGCTATTATAGCACATAGGTTTGTGCGTGTCCGTACCTAAGCCTCCATTTTGGCATCAAGCACCATTTACCAGACTGCTTTTCCCACTTGTAATTGGAATTGTTACCTGCTATTATTTGTTGCATGGCATATTTACAAATGCGCATATTCATGCAGCTGTGTATGCAGCAGCGGGCGTTTCTATTGCCGGACTTTTATGTATTGCGCAACTAACAAATTTTAAAAAGTACCGTTACCGTTTTCTACAAGGTGTCCTCCTACAAATTATTTTTATTTCCCTTGGCATCACTGTTATGCAAAACGTATTGCAGTTGCGCGCCAAAGAAACCGAATTAATAGCAGCGCGTAAAGATGGTACTGTTTATATTATGCGGTTAACCGAACCATTACAACTAAAAAATAAAACCTATAAAACGGCGGCTGTCATTGAAAGCATTGGTAATGCAAAACAAGAACTAAAAACACAAATTAAAATAATAGTACACCTCGCAGTAGATAGCAGCCGCAGTAGTATGCACCTTTTAACTGCCGGCAATTATATTGCCACTACCATACAACCAACCCTTGTGCCAGATACGCATAACCCAGGGGGATTTAATTACAAAGTATGGCTATTTAGACATGAAATAACACACCAGCTTTACTTAGCAAAAGGAAGTTGGACCTTACTGTCCTCCAAAAAAAATAAACAATACTTACAAATACTACAGCAAAAAATTAGAACAAGACTTCAACAAAATATTACGGGCAAACAAGAAAAAGCAGTAGCAGCACTTTTAATTGGTTACAAGCAAGATATAGATTCTGATTTAATGAAAGCGTATAGCAATACTGGCGTAATACATGTTATTGCCATTAGTGGCTTACACCTTGGGTTAATTTATGGTTTACTCATTGGCATTTTTAATTGGATACCAGATGCAACAATAAAAAAGTGGATAGCGCCACCTACCATGCTACTGGTATTGTGGGGCTTTGCGCTTCTAACAGGAGCCGGGCCTTCTATTGTAAGAGCGGCGGTTATGTTTTCATTTATTATTATAGCAACCATGGTAAAACAAAATTCAAGTATTTTAAATGCCCTCGCCGCGTCGGCATTTTTTTTACTGCTACTTCATCCATTTTATTTATGGGATATTGGTTTTCAACTTTCTTATGCAGCAGTGCTTAGCATTGTATTGTACCGAAAAAAAATATATGATGTACTTTATTTCAAATACAAATGGATGCAGGTCTGCTCGCAATTAAACGCTGTTACATTAAGTGCGCAAATACTCACACTGCCACTTGTTGTGTATCACTTTCATCAGTTCCCAAATTATTTTTTACTCAGCAATTTTATTGTGGTGCCTCTTTCGAGTATTATATTATATGGCTGTTTACTCATACTCCCCTTTGGAAGCCTCGCTTATATAGGCAAGATATTATCAGTTGCTACAAGTTGGTTACTCACCTCCATGAACTGGATCATTGAAAAAATGAATGCATTACCCTATGCCACTACTAGTAATTTAGAAATAAATGCGGTTCAAGTGGGGTTATTTTTTATCGTCATTGCTTACCTATCTCAATTTATACAAACACAAAAAAATAAATGGTGCTTTTATAGTTTGATAGCCATTCTCATAGGTATGAGTATACGGACGTATGACCACGTAAAAGAAGACAGGCAAACAACCCTTACCGTTTGGTTTGTTCCAAAAAAATCACAAATCACTACCCGTTACGGACCAGGGCCGGAACAACCGCTGCAAGTAAACAACACTGCATTTTCTATTGGACACACCCGTTTTTTACGTATTGGGCAAATGGTTCAGCTAAAAGATAGTATCGCAACGGTATCAAAAGTGGATATCCTACTCATTAGCAACCTATCAAAATCTCCCATAGCCTTACTCTCAAAGCACTTTAAGCGTGCGCTTTATGTTTTTGACAGCAGTATTCCGTTGTGGAAAATGGAAGGGTGGAAAAAAGAGGCAGAGGGCCTACATTTGCGGCATCATTTTGTTTCTCAACAAGGGGCTTTTGTCCACCAATCAAGCAATGGAAAAGAAAATTAAATCAGCGCTCATTTCTGTCTTTTATAAAGATGGTTTAGAGCCTTTAGCACGTCAATTAGTCGCTCAAAACGTA
>CANEWV010000030.1 GCA_947442905.1 Chitinophagaceae bacterium
ACAAGTTTTTCGCTTGGTTATTATAAACATCAACAGATAGAGTGATACGATCTTTTAAAATGCTTAAATCCATACCAAGGTTTCTGCTCTCGTTGGACTCCCATTGAAGCGCTTCATTTACTAAACCAGCAGAGTAATACGCATTGATTGCTTGATTGTTGATGCCGTAGTATAAGCCACCATCGTTTCTGAAAGTTGTTAAAAATAAATAGTCGTTGATTCGGTTGTTACCAACATTACCATATCCTGCTCTAAATTTAAGATCAGAAATAAACGAATTATCTTTTAAGAAGTTTTCATTTTTAGCTCTCCATGCAATAGATCCTGAAGGAAAAACACCCCACTGCTTACCTGGCGCAAATTTTGAAGCACCGTCAGCTCTTGCATTAAGTGTTACGTAGTATTTATTTTGATACGCATAATTGATTCTACTAAAGAACGACATATTGGTATATCTCGTTTTATTTACACGAGGATAACCCGTAAATGAAAGTCCACTTCCTAAATTTCCAAATGCATTATCTGGTGTCGTGAAATTTGCAAATCCTCTAACCAGTTGCGTATATGATTCTGTTCTAAAATCGTATGTTTCCTGTCCAACTAAAAAGTCAAAATCATGCTTGCCTTTGTACTTATTAACTGAATACGTTAATACGTTAGAATTTGTAATTGTTTTACGAATGGCTGTATCAAGCTGTGCAATTGGTTTTCTAGAACCTGATATCATCGAATATGGCGTAATAGAATCACTGAACTGACGATCCACTAATTTAAATTGATCAACACCAACGGTAGATTTGAAAGTTAAATTCTTAGCAATATTGTAAGTTACGCTTAAGGCAATATTTCCAACTGTTGTTGACTTTCTTCTATACTCAGCATCCGCTAGTGTAATAGGATTGATAAGGTTAAGGCCATTACCAACGTTAGGATCTGCTAAAGGATCTGGATCGTCTAAATCTTGGTTACTAGATAAGAAAGGTCTATACTTAACAGCGTTACGAAGTCTTGAAAAAGAAGATCCTTGATCAGATGATACACCTGCGCCATTTACTTCGGTTTGCGTATAACGCGTTGTTAAAGCGGCTTTTAATTTATTACTGAACTTATAATCAGCACTAAAATTTAATAAGTCTCTTTTATAAGTAGAATTTAAAATAACAGCCTTATCATCGTTTCGGGTATACCCAAAATTGTAGGTTAAATTTTTAACGCCACCTGATGCAGTAATGTTATGCGTTTGTGCTACACCCGTGCGGCCCATTACTTCGTCTTGCCAATCAACAACATTTACATTGTTATAATTTTTTAAAGTATCCCAAGTGGTACCAAAATTTCTAACAAAAGTAGCACTGTCTGTACTTGATCCTCTAGATCTTTCTGACTGATACATAACATAATCAGCAGGCGATAAAACACCTAATTTTTTAGCGAGCAACTTAACGCCAACAAAGCCATTATAGCTTACTTGTAATTTTCCAGGCTTACCTCTTTTTGTAGTGATTACAATAACGCCATTCGCACCACGTGCACCATAAATAGCGGTTGCAGCAGCGTCTTTTAATACGTCAATGGTTTGAATATTTTGAGGCGCAATGGCAGATAATCCATTTTCAACCTGAACACCATCCACAATATATAATGGAGAGTTGTCACCAGTAATAGACATACCGCCTCTTACCCTCACTCTAACATCTGCATCTGGAGAACCTTCGGCAGTTGAAGCAGTTACCCCTGCCAGACGGCCATTTAACGCCTCAGCAGCAGAGTTAACCGGAATATCTTTTAAATCTTTTGCACTCACACTAGCAATAGATGCTAATACGTTTTTGCGTTTTACCGTTTGGTACCCAATCACCACCACTTCTTCAGTTTCTGAAGCAGTAGAATTGAGTGAAACATTGATGGTAGATTTATTGTTAACAGCAACTGTTTGATCGGAATAACCCACATAAGAAAAGGTTAAACTACTTTTGCCATCTTGCAATACAATTTTGAACTGGCCATTTTTATCGGTAACAGTACCTGCTTCTTTTCCGCCTTTAACCCTAACACTTACGCCTTCTAAAGGAAGGTCGTTAGAAGTAACTTTACCTTTTACTTCAAGTTTACCGGTTTGGGCAATAGAAAGATTAGGATTTAAATTTAGTACCCCTACCAATAATAATAGGTATAGGCATACACTTTTCATACGCATACGTAAATGATTTAGCAATCGTTAAATTATTAAAAATCGTAGCCCAATGCTACACCCATCTAGACAATCTTTACGCCAAAAACGATTATTTTTCTACGCAATCGTTCCCGGTAAAAAATGGGCGTAAGGGGCAATTATAGGGGCAGTATCCTGATATTTCTAAAACGAACCACATCTCCATGGCCTAAAAAGCCAATATGACCTGAAGTTCGCTTTAATCCAGGATGCTCGTTATGATCCATTGTTCCGTTTATTGAAGCTTCTTTAATATCAGCATCTGTAATCGTTTCGCCATTTAAGATCACTTTTACACGGGTTCCCTTTACCACAACGACTTCCTCATTCCACTCGCCGGTAGGCCTTAGAAAGCCCCTTCTAGCCGGCACAACGCCATATATAGAGCCGTGGTACTGGTAAGGCTTCAAGTTCTTATAGATGTCCGCATCATTATCGAGTATTTGCAGCTCCATTCCTACGTAAGCGGCATCGCCAGTTAGTGGCGCTCGAATACCAAGCCCATTATTTGCACCAGGGGTTAATTGGAACTCAAAACGGTATTCAAAATCGGAATACTCGTCTTTGGTATATAAATTTCCGCCGCCTGCGCTTTTTGGATTCACCATAATGGACCCGTCTTGCAAAAGATAGCCGGCTTTATTGCCCACCCAGTTGTCTAAATGGGTCCCGTCAAATAATTGCTTAAACCCTTGTTGCTTTTCCAAATCTGAAAGTTTGGTTGGCTCATTACTAGGAAGCTCTCTAATATAAATGTTGCGGTAAGCAACATAAGTGCCATGTGCTTGTAATTCAATTTGCTCTTTTACAAAAATGGGGAGTGTGCGGTCCCAATAATTTTCTAGCACCACTTTATCTGTTACAAGCACACCATTTAAATAAACCGTTACCTGCGCTCCGCGCATGATGATGTGAAAAGTGTTCCAGCTACCAATTTTATTATCTGCTACCACTTTTGGATGGCGCTCATTTTTTTGATTGTTGTACAGTCCACCAGAACCCACCTGCGCGCCTACTTCACGTCTACTGGTATCCCAAATTTGTACTTGTGGTGTGCCGCGTAAATAAATACCCGCGTCTCCTTTTTCGGTGATTTTCCAATCTACAAAAAGTTCAAAATCGCCAAACTGTTTTTGCGTACATAAATTATCGCCATGTCCTGTAAAAACAAGAAGACCATCTTTTACCACCCAGTCAGACTTTATTTTTTCATCTGCTTTTGATTGCGCATCAATCAGTTGTTGTGCGGTCATTTTTGAGCGGGCAATAGGATTGGCAACAAGGCCTTTCCATCCGGTTAAATCTGCTCCGTTAAATAAATTTTCGAAACCATAATCATATGGCATGGCCTTAATATGATAAGCCAATTTACCAGCTACAATAGCACTATCCTCCCCTCTTAATAAAGCAAGTGCTTTTTGTACAACAGGTCTTATCATCGGACCTTTAAAATCTGGATTGACAAGTGCTAATTTAGCCACTACAAGGGCCGCATCAGATTGTAGCCCTGGCGTTTCTAAATATTTAGCGGCAAACATGAGCGCGCCTAGTTTATTTACTTTGCCAGCCTCTATAATGATTCCTTTTTGAGCCGTTGGGCTTTTTGCCGTTTCCATTTGATCTTGCAAATCCAACAACCTCTGTACTGGATTTACTGCCTTGGCTGGCGTTAATGCAACTGCCTGCATTGCGGGCAACGCAGTGTTTGAATGCTTAATAGCTGCTTCTATGGCAAGCTTGCTAGCTGGTGAAGCTTTTGAAAGTGCAGCTTCTAGTGCAGCGAGTGATTTTTTTGTATGAAGTGTAGCAAGTGACATAGCCGCTACACCAGCAAATGTTGGAACCTCAATATAACTGGCAATTGTTTTAACGGCTTTATCAGATCCTACATAACCAAGTCTTTCAATTAAATAAGAACGCACTAAAATATTTTTTTCTTGTACATCTTTAAGTAGATCCAAGGCGTTGATTAAAACACTTGCCGCTTTATTGGCTAAGTCTTTATTAGTAGCTGCCGCATGTAAATAGGCATCTAGCTCATACATCGCTTTTACATGTGGTGCATTAGCGCCAGCTTCTGTACTATTAAATACATTAAAAAACGGTGTCCAATCTGCTTTTTGCCAAGCCTTCATTTTTGCAACGGTCACCTCTACAGTTGCAGTATTACCTTGCGCAAATGAATTACTACTGCTAACTAAAAAAAAGGCTGCTATAATAAAAGCTAAAAATATTTTTTTCATGGTGGTTGATTTGTCGAAAATTAAAAATACTAGATGCCGTAGGGTGCACGCATAGGTGGATTGATCATTTTATTGGCTTCGTCATCACCAATAAACACCTGCGCCTCAGGATCAAAATTTAATGTGCGCCCTAACTGCAACGCAATTTTACCGAGGTTAATAATGGTGCAAGACCTATGCCCATTGGACTCATTAAGTGCAAATGGGGTTCTATATTTTACAGATTCTAAAAAGTCAGTTACTTGTGGAACAGGATCTGGAAGTAACGCTAACTTTTCTTTTAAATTAGGTATGGTTGATTTGAAACCAGCAAACAATTTACCTTCTGGACCTTCAATGTAAGCTACCGATTCATCTTTGGCTTCACCATCTAAAATAATTTTACAACCATCGGCATAGGTGTAAATAATTTTTCGGAATGTGCCGCAAGCATCTGGGTGTTGCTGATCTGCATCTACTTCTACTTTTACTGGACTGGTATGATCCTTGCCTAAAAAATATTGAATAGGGTCTAAATAATGCTGACCCATATCTCCAAGTCCACCACCATCATAATCCCAATAACCTCTAAATGTTCCATGCACGCGGTGTGCGTTATAAGGCTTGTATGGAGCAGGGCCTAGCCATCTGTCATAATCTAATGTTTGGGGAACAGGCTGCGCTTCAAGTCCTGTTTTTCCTACCCAATAAAACTTCCAGTCAAAGCCTGTGTGCTTGCTAACCGTTACTGTTAATGGCCAACCGAGCATGCCAGATTCTACAAGTTTTTTTATGGGCTTCACGGTTGTTTTCATACCGTAAAACTCATCTTGAAATCTGAACCATGTATTTAAACGAAACATTCTACCATATTGCTTTACTGCCTCTACAACCCGCTTACCTTCACCAATGGTTCTGGTCATTGGCTTTTCACACCAAATATCTTTTCCAGCTTTTGCTGCCTCAATAGACATAATGCCATGCCAGTGCGGCGGTGTTGCAATGTGTACGATATCTACTTCAGGCATTGCAATGAGTTCATGATAATCTAGCATTGTTTTTACACCACTGCCTACCATTTTAGCGGCAGCTGCTAAATGCGTTTGATCTACATCACATAATGCAACCACTCGGGTACCCGCAAGGCCTATATGACCTCTACCCATTCCGCCAAGGCCAATAATGCCTTTGGTTAATTGATCACTAGGGGCTATAAACCCTCTACCTAAAACTTGTCTCGGAATAATTGTTACCCCTGCAGCTATAGCAGCGGTACTGCGTAAAAATTTACGTCTTGAATTGGATTGTGACATGGCAAGTATCTTAATGTACTTAAAGATATAGAAGTCAGCCAATACTATAACAGCAGTTATTAGCTAATTTTACCCATAAATACGCCTGTATTATGAAAAACGCAAACACGGTAAGCCTTCAGCAAATCAAGGATTCTCATATGCCCTACAGAAACGCCAATATTAGACACAAAGAAAAACTTACTAAACTAGATAGATTAGCACTTTGGATCACCAAAAAAGTGGGGTCGATGGGTTTTTTTATGCTTGTTTTTGCATGGACCGCAATTTGGTTAAGCTGGAATACTTTAGCACCTGCTCATTTGAGATTTGATCCATTCCCTGCGTTTGTACTCTGGTTATTTATTTCAAACATGCTTCAAATATTTTTGATGCCGCTCATTATGGTTGGGCAAAATTTACAATCGAAGCATTCGGAAATTAGGGCAGAAGAAGATTACTTAATCAATAAAAAAGCAGAGCTAGAAATAGAAACGATTTTAGTGCATTTAGAAAATCAAAATAAATTGATCCTTCAAATTTTAGCAGATATAGAAAAGGAGCAGAAGCATTAATTTACTTTCCTGCAATCATTTTATTGACTTGCATCCAAGCGGCAACCCTATCAAACCAACTATCGGGCGTAGTGGCATTTTGCAAGCCAAAACCATGACCGCCATTTTGGTAAATGTGCATTTCTGTTTTTACGTTATTTTTTAAAAGGGCCTGGTAAAACCGAATGCTGTTTTCTACAGGAACCGATTTATCATCAGAAGCGTGCACTAAAAAAGTAGGCGGCGTTTGAGCAGTTACTTGAAGCTCCGATGAAAACAATTTAATTTTTGCAGCGGCCGCGTTTTTACCGAGTAAATTATCTCTTGAGCCTTTATGGCAAATTGTGGAGTCCATGCTAATAACAGGGTATACTAAAATGCCAAAGTCAGGTCGTAAATTAGTGAGGCTCGTATTTTCGATATAAGATTCAGAAAATTTTGTAATGCCTGTGCTCGCTAAATGACCCCCTGCCGAAAACCCAAGCACACCAAGCATATTAGGGTTAATATCAAAACTAGCTGCCCTATCTCTTACGAGTTTAATGGTTTGCTGCAAATCTTGAAGTGGTACCATTTCTTTATTTGTCATGCAACTATCAAAAGGTAAGCGGTACTTTACAACAAAAACAGTAACACCTATTTTATTAAACGCCCCTGCTACTTCTGTTCCCTCATGCCCACTCGCAAGTCTTGCATAACCACCACCCGGACATACAATTAATGCAGTTTTGTTGACGTCTTGCTTTGCTGGTTTAAAGACCGTAACCGAAGGGCTTGTGACGTTTGCAATAACCGTTTTGCCGGATGCATTTTTACTAACCATTTCTTCTTTATTACACGGAAGTGCATTAGGTACAGGGCCTTCATAAATAGAAAACTCTTGCTGTGCCATAGTTAAAGAAGATGCTGACATAAAAAGGAGGATTAACAAATATTTGATACGCATTATCGTTTTATTTTTTCTATTCTTCCACTAAAAATAAATAAAACTGCAATACCAAGTGGTACGAGTGTAGCTGCTAATATAAAAAATGGCGTGTAAGATGTTTTGGTAAGTGCTGGCACCATCCATGTAGTAGCAAGCACACCCATATTAGCTGCAAATCCACCAAGCCCAGATAGTGTACCTACTGCTTTACCCGATAAATAGTCGGAAGGCATCGTTTGTATCGTTCCAATGATTATTTGAAATCCAAAGAGTGCAAAAAATATAGCGATCATGGCATAAGATGGATTATTGAGTCCAATTATAGTGAGTAGTGCAGGAAACATAAATAAACCGCCCAGTAACACAATTGATTTTCTGGTTTTGGTAACGCTCCAGCCAGCTTTTAATAAACGCCCAGATAACCAACCGCCACCAATGCCACCAATCATGGCACCTACATAAGGGAACCATGCAAATGCACCAATGGCTTTAATGTCAAAATGAAATTTATCTGCCAAATAAAGGGGAAGCCAAATTACAAACAACCACCAAATGGGATCGAGTAAAAAGCGAGATAATAAAATACTCCAGCTTTGTCTGATTTGCAAAATTTGCTTAAAAGATAGTCCTCTATCTGATGGATCTGCAGGTTGTTGACCATCCAAGATGTATTGACGCTCCTCCTCTGTTAACCAAGGGTGCGCATCTGGTGTTTTTTTATTGATCCATAGCCATGGGATAAGCCACAATAAACCAAGTAGTCCAATTAAAATAAATGTAGCTTTCCATCCTATAAAACCGTACAAAAAAGCAATAAGTGGCGCAGAAATTATACTACCAACAGAAGCGCCAGCATTAAAAATACCTTGCGCAAGTGCACGCTCTTTTACAGGAAACCATTCGGCATTACTTTTTGCAGCACCCGGCCAATTACCCGCTTCTCCTAAACCTAATAGTGCCCTAAAAATTGAAAAGCTCATGATACCTCTAGCAGCAGCATGAAAAGCAGCTGAAATACTCCATACCACAATGGAAACAACGAAACCAAGTCTGGTACCAATGGCATCAAATAATTTACCGCTGAGGGCCTGACTAAACGCGTATGCAATGGTAAAACAACTGACAATAAACGCATACTCCGATTTATTCATTTGCAATTCCGATGCAATACCGGGCCACATAATGGCAAGTGCATTACGGTCTATATAATTAACAACAGTAGCAAGCCCTATCAAACTTAAAATCCACCAACGTAAGCCCTTTAATTTCATCGCAAATTTTATTTTTTAAACGCATCCAACGATTCTATAAATTTAAATATCGCTGTGTTAAGCATGGCGTTTTGATCTTTATCAAATTTACCATGAAGGCCGCCTGGTATCGTAATAAATTCTGTTTTTACACCAGCCGCAACTAGCGCAACATGGAGCGCCACTGATTCTTGATAAGGTACGGTAGGGTCAGCATCACCATGTACAATAAATACAGGCGGGCTTGTTTTTTTAACCCAATGGATAGGCGATACTGATTTGATAAAACTTTGATCCTCTTTTTTTGATCCTAACCAATTGGTAGCCGACTTACTTTTAATGTAAGGACCATATGCCCAATCATTTACGTCTGCGATACCATACTTGTCAATAATAGCGGCCACATTAATATTTTCGACACCACTACAATTGTTATCAAAAATGTGATTGTTTTGAAGTAGTCCACCCATCAATGCCAGATGACCTCCAGCAGATCCGCCCATAATAATAATTTTATTGGGATCAAGATGAAGTGCTTTTGCATTTTTAATTAAATAAATAAGCGCACAACGCGTGTCTTCGATAGCAGCTGGCGCTGTTGCTTGGCTAGTTAATCTATATTCAATATTCGCCACTGCAAACCCTGCTTTAAAATAAGGCGCAAACCCACCTTGCTCTTCTTTAGCACCATGATTCCATCCGCCACCATGAATATTAATGATAACAGGATTTAGGGGACCATTTGATGGAGGCAAATACAAATCCATACGACCATCCCAATCATTTACCTTAGCATACACTACATTTAATTGTGAGGTAAAGCCTGCTGGCACTGCAACTGTTTTAAACTTAGAAGAATCAATTACAATAGGGGTAACGGCAGCTGTTGCTTGCGCAAATCCGCTCGTACAATAAAATGCCAATACAAATCCGATGATTGTTGCCCTTTTCATAAACTTATTGATTTAATTTTTTCCTTCTTTTTTTGCTTTTACTTTAGTAGCATGACGTCCGCTGCCATCGCCGTTATCCAAATAACCACCTGCTGGATTTAATCCGTCTAATACTTTTTGTAATTTATCTTTTTCTGCTTTATTCGTATCATCTACCGCCACTTCTTTTTCTTCAAATGGCGCATTGCGCATGTCAAATAAATTTCCTGCTCTATTTAATTTCCAATTGGCACTTCTAACGTACCAATCATTACCAAGTTCGGTAAAAATCCAATCTCTTGGTGTGCCTACACTACCTTTTAATTGGTAAGCAAAGCTTTTACCATCCAAAACATTGTTGGTTGGAAGTGGGGCTCCAGCTAGCTCGGCAAACGTTGGAATAAAATCGGTAGCATCAATTAAATCTTTAGAAACAATGCCTCTTTTAATTGCGTTTGGCCAATTCACAATTAATGGAACCAAACTACCACCTTCTGTCATTGTACCTTTTTTACCAACAATTTTTTTACCATTAACGGTACCAATATTTGCTGCCTGACCAGCAGTGCCATTGTCTCCCATAAAAACAATGATGGTATTTTCTCTGATTTTTAAACTATCAAGTGTGCGTAAGAGTTTGCCCACTAGCTTATCCATATAATTGATATTATCAGTATATAGGGTTTTAAAATCGGTAGTACCTGGTTTTGTATCAGGCGTGGCAATAATTTCACCATGCACCTGCACCATTGAGTAATACATATAAAACGGGTCCTTGGTATGTTTTGATAAAAAGTTTTCGATATGCGTATGCATTAGATCAGGCATATACTCATTTTCTTTTAGAAT
>CANEWV010000031.1 GCA_947442905.1 Chitinophagaceae bacterium
GAACGGTGTAGGCCATTTGCAGGCACCAACAAGAGTTTCATATTGCTATGTTGCCACTTTTTAAAAAGTGAAAAACCCTGTAAAAGCTCAATACTACTTGCATTTTCCTGCGCCACCGCTAAAAAGTATTCGGTACCGCCAGCATGTGTACCCTTGTACATCTGCTGTAAATTGTAATCAATCGGATAAATTTCAGAAGAAGGTGCAATAGAAACCCTTGCAATACTTTCTTTTTGAATGCCAAATTGTTCCTCCAATTGATGCGCCGCCAACGTTTCTACAACAAGCCACTGCTTTACCTTTTGAACCGATTTTTTAAAAAAATAACGCTCAAATTTGGATAGGTTTCCCTCAAACAAACATATTTGAGGGATGCTAGTACGCGCCGAATACCTGCCGCTCAATTGCAACCACAGAGCGGGTTGTAGAGGATTAAGCAGTTTGGGTGCCGTAACTTCGTACCAGATTTTTTCTGACACAAAACTAGTTCGGTCATATTTTGTTTTTATCCAACTGCAATTAGGTGCACCTACAAAACTAGTAGGTTGTGCGGTGTCAGATAGTAATAAAAATTGATGCTCGGGATGCGCATGAATTTCGCCCTCCAGCCATTTCCAAATGAAACGACCGATGCTTGAAAAATTGGTATCTCTGATACCCACTAAAGTGACTGCTATTTTCATGAATTGCAAAGATACTTACATCTTTTCCACGGAGACACATTAGCGTGTCAAGAGGCTAAATACTTATCATACTTTTACAACATGCAACCTAAACTGCAACAGTTAGATTTATTTGGGAATCCAGCACAAGACATTGGTGTGCCTAAAGAAAAAAAGAAAGCCAAGACCAAGCCATTGCCTGAAACATTACCTGAACCGGTTTCACTTGTGGAAACGCCGGCTCCGGTTGTGCCTGCGGTTGTTGTAAGCGCTCCCGCACCGGTTGTTATAGAGACTACTCCGGTAGAAGTATATGCCTCTGAAACAAGTTTTGCTGAACCAGTGGCAGCGAAATTTGCCAATGATGAACCTGAATATGTAGAAAGACCTAGACAGCCCCGCATCACCATTGAAAAGATAGCTGGTAAAAGAGGACGCAAATCCTACAGTGAAATAGATACCGAAATTGATTTAATAGAAATTCCGGACGAGAAAGTATTGTCTCAAAAATTATATTACACCATCAGCGAAGTAGCAAGTTGGTTTAAAGTAAACACTTCTTTACTGCGTTATTGGGAAAATGAATTTGATATTTTAAAGCCGCGCAAAACAAGAAAAGGTGACCGCTTATTTAGAGTAGAAGACATCAAAAATTTACAGATCATTTATTTTCTACTACGCCAAAAAAAGTATTCGATAGAAGGCGCAAGAACGTATTTGAAACAAAATAAATCGCAAGCCGATACACAGGCGCAGCTCGTTCAAACCTTAACAAAGTTTAAAACTTTTTTACTAGAATTAAAAGCTGGGCTAAACTAATATAGTATTTAGGACTGCTTTTGTAGGACTTAAGATTGCTTCACCACAACGTCTGTACTTGAAGCTGCTAATTCAATTTTGTGGGATTCTAGTAGTTCAATCAGTGCCATATTAATTTTTTCTCGAAGCATTAAATAGTCTTCATATTCATCGGTGGCGGATGAAAAATATTCTATTATTACAATGTGCGCATGTTTTCCTGTATCATGTAAATAAACATGAGCGCTATCAATTTTTTGTGTGTTTAAAAGCGCACGGATAGCATCTAACAAAGTAGTTAAGGAGGAAGCAGAAGCACTTAAAGAAAGTTCTAGTTGCAATTCAGTTTTGCGCTGTGTTCGTAAACTAATATTGTCAACAATGGTGTCAACCATTTGTTTATTGGGAACAGAAATATATGTTTTCTCGTTGGTACGAATACGTGTGCTGCGTAGTCCAATTTTTTCTATAGTGCCCGTAAACCCATTTACTTTTACCTGCTCACCAACCGTAAAGGGCTTATCAAAAAAGATAATAAAGGAAGCTATCAAATTTTCCATACTCTCTCTCGTAGCAAGGGCTATAGCGGCGCCCACTAAACTTAAGCCCGTTAAAATATTGCCTATGTTTTTATTGAAAGAGAACTTTAACACAAGCAGCACCCCAATAATGATCAGAATTACTTTAAAAAAGTCTTTAAAGAAAATGATGAGCTGATTGTCTTGTTGGTCTTTGGTTACATTGGCGCGCTCTTCTAAAACGATCGCCATAAAATCAATGACACGAAGGCATAACCAAATAAACACCACTACCAGTGCGCCATTCATGAGCGCATCTAACATTTGCCTCGTATTTGTTTTATAAACAGTGAATTCAAAAGCAGCAGGAAACTTTAATTTATCAATGGCAATCATTGAGATGGTCAGTAATAAATAGGTGCCAAGGGGTTGCACCACTAAATCCAAAAAAGATTGTTTGGGTAAATTGTGCTTACTATTGGTGATTAGTTTAAAAAGCTTACTCGCTAAAAATTTAGAAATAAGTTTTTTAAAAATCAATGTAATAAGTATGGTGCCTATAACTATAAGATAAGCCTGCACCGTATTATCTAATATTTTTAGTTCCATATATCAATTTCCATTTTTTCGCCATCAAAACTAGCGTACGTGAAATTATGAATCCAGTCGCCTAAATTAATATAATGACTGTTTCCAATCGTTAAATCAAGTGGAAAATGTCGATGACCAAAAATCAAATAATCGTAATGCTTTTTTTGTAAAATTTCTTTGCTGTAACAAATAAGCCATTCGTTTTCTTCGCCTAAAAACTGTGCATCTGCATTACCAGTTTTGGCCCTGCTTTTACGGCTAAAATAATTGGCAAGTGCAATACCCGCATCTGGATGCATCCACTTAAACAACCATTTACAAAAAGGATTGGTAAATATTTTTTTGATAAACTTATATCCAGCGTCGCCAGGACCTAAACCATCGCCATGCGCGATATAACAGTCTTTATTGTTAAACTTAAATGCTTGTGGCGCATGGTATACTTTACAGCCTAGTTCATTTTCAAAATAACCACGCATCCATAAGTCATGATTGCCAGTAAACACATGTACCGGAATCCCTTTATCGGTGAGTTTAGCGATTTGCCCAAGTAAGCGTACAAAACCTTTGGGCACGACATGATCGTACTCAAACCAAAAGTCAAATATATCGCCCACAATAAAAACAGCTGCTGCGCTATCCTCTATAGATTGTAAAAAGGCAACTACTTTTTTTTCACGCTCCAAACTAGCACTGTAATTAGGTGCCCCCAAATGAAAATCGGAGAGCAAATAAATTTTACGGCTGGAAGATGCATGAATAGTAGCTGTCATGTGCATTATTTATTTCTGTCTACTAAAAAACAGTACACTTCTTTGGGACCATGCACGCCTACTACGAGTGTTTTTTCAATATCCGCAGTTCTACTAGGACCACTCGCAAGCGTAATTAATGAAGGCAACTGATTGCCATAATGTTTGGTAATAGCTTGTAAACCATCTGAAATATCATATACCACTTGATCGGTGTAAGCGATACAAATATGAATAGGCGCATACACACTCACAGTTCTACCACTCTCTTGTCCAGCAGAAAGTATCATACTTCCGGTTCTGGCAATTAAATGATCGCAACTTGTAATAGCTGCATCACAATATTCTAAATCTTCAGATTGCATGCCACCAAAGCCTGCTTTGGTTAGCATTTCAATTAATGCATTTTCGCGGCAATAGGTTTGCTTCCAATTGCGCTGAATAAAAAGCATACTTAACTGCGATGCGAGTTCTTTTTCACTAGCACAAAATGCAAACTTGCCTTGCAATCCAGAAAAGTTTTCGGCAAACAATACCGAAAGGTCTTCTTTGGTAGTTGGGTATGTTGTTGAAACCGAATCAACCGCCGAAAATGGCACAGGCACTGGCTTCGCCAGTGCCTGTTTTATCTTTTGTAATATATTTTCTCTTGCGCTTTTAGCCATCCTTCTACTATTAAATAGATTCTTCTGTTGATGTTTGATCGTCTGACGCAGCAGGTGCTTCTGGTGCAGCAGCTTCTGGTGCAGTTTGTTCAATTGCAACTTCTGGCACAACTTCTACTTCTACTACCTTTTTTTCTTCGAAAGGTCTTTTGCCAATTAAAATTTCTACATCAGATTTATGCAAGACTTCTTTTGCAAGTAATTCTTTTGCTAAAATTTCAACGGCTTCTTTTTTATCACGAAGTAGTTGAAGTGTACGCTGGTATGCTTCTTCAATAATGCCACGCACTTCATGATCAATAATTTTTCCGGTTTCTTCGCTGTATGGTTTGGTAAACGTATTTTCTTGCGAAGGATCATAGTAACTCACGTTACCTACTTTACTATTCATACCGTATGCAGTAACCATGCTGTAAGCAATACGCGTAATTTGTTGTAAGTCGTTGGATGCACCCGTAGAAATTTTTCCAAAAAATATTTCTTCTGCAGCTCTACCACCAAGTGTCATACAAATTTGATCCATTAACTGATCTGTGTTGTATAAGTACTGCTCGGTTGGTGTGTACTGTGCATATCCAAGTGCTGCCGTACCACGAGGCACAATCGTTACTTTTAAAAGCGGATACGCATGTTCTAAAAACCAACCACAAACGGCGTGACCTGCTTCGTGGTAAGCAATAATAGATTTTTCGTGCGGTGCTATAATTTTATTTTTCTTTTCAAGACCACCAATAACACGGTCAATGGCATCTTGGAAGTCAATCATTTCTACCGACTCTTTTCCTTTTCTAGCAGCAATTAATGCGGCTTCGTTACAAACGTTTGCGATATCAGCACCTGCAAATCCAGGTGTTTGTTCTGCTAGTTTATGTAAATCAAGTGCTTCAGAAATTTTAATGGGCTCAAGGTGCACTTTAAATATTTCTTCTCTTCCTTTTACATCTGGTTTGTCAATTGAAATTTGACGATCAAAACGTCCTGGTCTTAATAGGGCGCTATCTAATACGTCAGGGCGGTTGGTAGCAGCCAAAATAATAATGCCCGTGTCGCCACCAAAACCATCCATCTCAACAAGTAGTTGGTTTAAAGTATTTTCACGCTCATCGTTACTCATCATGGCATTTTTACCACGTGCTCTTCCTATCGCATCAATTTCATCTATAAAAATTATACAAGGCGCTTTTTCTCTTGCTTGTTTGAATAAATCACGCACACGGCTTGCACCCACACCCACAAACATTTCAACAAAATCAGATCCACTTAAACTAAAGAATGGAACCTGCGCTTCACCAGCCATTGCTTTTGCAAGTAAGGTTTTACCAGTACCCGGAGGGCCTACTAGTAGTGCACCTTTTGGAATTTTACCGCCAAGTGCTGTGTATTTTTTTGGATTTTTTAGGAAGTCAACAATCTCCATCACTTCCACTTTTGCTTCATCAAGTCCAGCAACGTCTCCAAAATTGATATTTACTTTAGCGCCTTTATCAAATAAAGTAGCTTTTGATTTTCCAATATTAAAAATTCCGCCAGCGCCACCGCCAGGACCACCAGCACCGCCACCCATTTTACGCATAAGTAGTAACCAAACCACTACAATAATTACAAGCGTAAAAATGGATTGAAGTACGCCGCCCATCCAATCTGCAGCTTTTACAATATCTCTTTTAACTTCTGGTAACTGATGTTGCTCTGTAAATTTTTGAAGATTTTCATCAAAAGATTTCCAATCCAACACTTCGAAAACAAATAAAGGTGCGCCCTTTACTTTTTCTTTAGGCAACACCACGCCAAATTTTTTAACGTAGAATTCTTTTTTGAGACTATCGCCGTTAATGTAAACCTGCACTTCATCTTTGTTTTTTACAAAATCAAGTTTGGTTACATCGCCTGCTAATAGCATTTGTTGTTTGAACTCCTGCTCCGTTGTCTTTTTTAACTCCGGCGAAAAGTTCATGATTTGAGAAACTAATAAACCAACAATCACAACGCCATAAATCCAATAGATATTGAACTTAGGACCTTTCTTGCCGCCTTTTCCTTTCTCCTGAAAATTAAATTTTGGTTGCTTCTCTTCTGACATATACTTTCTATTATTCGTGGATTTGTGATACAGCATCACTCCACATTTCTTCTAATTTATAAAATTCTCTTGCCTCAGGATGCATCACGTGCACTACTACATTCACATAATCAATGATCACCCATTGCAATGCTTTACGTCCTTCGTGTTTATATGGATTTTCGCCACATACCTGTTTTACCTCATCTTCGATGTGGTCAGCAATAGCACGCACTTGTGTGGTACTGGATGCTTGGCATACAATAAAAAAGTCGGCAGCAGCTTCTTCAATTTTGCGTAAATCTAAACTTACAACATGCTCACCTTTTTTATCTAAAATGGCATTAATGATGGTCTTGAGAATTTTAGAGCTCTTGGTTAATCGGGTAATCGTACTTTTTGGTCGATTTTTTAATACAGAAAGGGGTTCCAACAATACAGTTATTTAGTGATTAATAATTTGATTTAGACGTAGCTCTTGTAACTTCGTCAAAAATACTAATTCTTTGGCTTCAGCAGGCTTAAATACACCCATCGGTTTACCATTTACAGAATTAACTGAAGTAGATAGTACCAACATCTATGCCATGAACCAAGTTAAGACAAACTTGGCTGGGCACGGCGCTGCTTTTCTAGCCCAAAAACAATGGGCAGGAAAGGGGCAAATGGGCAAGGTTTGGGAGGCCCAAAGTGGTCAAAACATACTATTATCGGTGGTTTTGGACCCAAAAAAGCTTGTTTTTAACAGTACCGAGCTGGAACCATCCATTGTTAGCATGCTTGTAGCGGTTGGATGTTTTAACTTTTTTACTAGATATGCCGGTGACGAAACGCGCATTAAGTGGCCCAATGATATTTACTGGCGTGACAGAAAGGCAGCAGGTATTTTAATTGAAAATAGCTTTAGGGGACCTATCTGGCAGTGGAGCATTGCAGGTATGGGGGTTAATATCAACCAAACAAGTTTTGGAACCGAATTAAACAAAGCCGTTTCACTCAAACAAATAACGGGCAAAACGCATGCGGTTAAAGATCTTGCAGTAGAGTTATGCGGTTGTATTGAGGAGGCATTAGATATACTTTTAACCCAGGGGCCTGATGCACTGATTTCGCTTTACAACAATGCGCTTTATAAAAAAGGAGAACTTGTAACAGTAGCCGTAAACGAAGTCATAAAAACAGTTAACATTTGCAAGGTGTTGCCAAATGGATATTTAGAAATTGAAAACGAAAACGGCACCAAAGAATCTGTTGCACTTGGCGCCGTAAAGTGGTTATCATAAAATAAAACAAATAAGATGGTTTCAACTATAAAATTGACACAGTTTTCTCATGGCGCAGGATGCGGATGTAAAATTGCACCAGCGGTATTAGAAACTATTTTAGCTTCTTCCCTTCCAAAAATTGAACATAAAAATTTACTGGTGGGTTACGGAAGTAAAGATGACGCGGCTGCTTATGATATGGGAAACGGTCAAGCCATTATTAGTACCACCGATTTTTTTACACCCATTGTAGATGATGCAGTAGCCTTTGGAAAAATTGCGAGCGCCAATGCTATTAGTGACGTGTATGCCATGGGCGGCAAGCCACTCATGGCTATTGCAATACTGGGCTGGCCCGTTAATACATTACCTGCAGCCCTTGCTGCAGAAGTGTTAGAGGGCGCTCGAAGCATTTGTGCTGAGGCAGGTATTCCACTTGCGGGTGGACATAGTATTGATAGTACTGAACCCATTTTTGGATTAGCGGTAACAGGCATTACGCCCATTGCAAATCTCAAAAAAAACAATACTGCAAAACAGGGTGATGTGCTCTTTGTTACAAAACCAATTGGTGTGGGCATACTAGCAACCGCACAAAAAAGAGACGCACTAGAGCCACAAGATCTTGCACCATTTATAGATCAGTTAACAACACTTAATAAAGTAGGTGAAATACTAGGTGCCATACCAGAAGTGCACGCACTCACTGATATCACAGGGTTTGGACTACTTGGCCACCTGATAGAAATGGCCGAAGGCAGTGAACTTTCTGCGCATATTTTTTATTCGAAAATAAAAATGATAGAAGCTGCTAAAAAATATTTAGCACAGCGCATGGTGCCAGATGCTACGTACCGAAACTGGAATAGTTACAGCACTAAAACAAGTTTTGATCCGGGGGTCAATGTCATGGAAGCATTTAGTATGTTACCGGATCCACAAACCAATGGAGGCTTACTTGTTGCAGTAGATCCTACCGCTGTAGACATCATTAAAGATGTATTTACTAAGCATGGACTTGCTGATTTTATAGAACCTATTGGTGTATTAGAAGCAACAGGTGATAAAGTAGTGGTGGTAAAAAACTAAACGTTAAAATCAAACGCTAAAAAACCATATTCCCTTTATTCTTTATTTGCTCATTGGTAAGCTCTGCTACCATTTGAACGCCGTTTAATGCTTTTACGGTTTGCTTGATCCAGTTACATTTTTCATCGTCCACAAAATCTCCTTTTGTGAGCCATAAAAAATCCATGTGTCTAAATTCAGGCAACAAGTATTCGCCATCACAATGGTTATGGTATAAATAGTGTACTAAAAAACTATTGGGTTCTTTAGATTCGTAGATACTAAAATAATAACTGCGATCCTTTTTTTTGAGATGAATTTCTATGGCCGGATTAAGTCTAAACTGATGCCCTAATTGATTGTTCAATTGCAAACAAAATTGATGACTCTTGATAGGCGCAATAATACCAAGCAAACGCGTGTCATCAAAAAAATCTTCGTTGAGTTCGTCAATATTGAGTTTCAGTTTCATACTAGTAATTGATTGCTTCCTTTAAAATGCAACTGGCATATTTATTTCCTCTGTGCCGCGTTTTATGCGCAGCTCAGTTTGATCACCTTTTTTAAACTTGCTCAGTGTTTGCATGTAACTATTTACATCAACAAATTTATACTCACCTAGTTGAAGCAAAATGTCACCTGCTTTTAATCCTAATTTTTCTGCAAGCTTACCCGGACTCACACCGTCTATGCGCATGCCAGTACCGCTATAACCATAGTCTGGAATAACGCCTAAACTTACCGTAAACTTAGTGCTACGGCCCATTTGAGGCTCTGTAGTTTTTATAAAATCAAGCTTAGGTAAACTATCTGTAATACCCATAATTTGATAGGCCAGTGTTACAATTTGCGCAGTGGCTTCGTAATTTATTTTATCTGCGTCATCACTTGCTTTATGATAATCGGGGTGGCTTCCTGTAAAGAAAAATTGAACCGGCACACCGGCTCTATAAAAACTAGCGTGATCACTTGGACCACTACCTGTGCTATCAAATTTTACAACAAGTGGCGTGTTTGCCAGCTTCCAAACGCTACTCCATTTACTTGAAGTTCCATATCCACCCACCGTTAATTTGTGTGAAGTATCGTAACGGCCTACCATATCCATGTTAAGCATATAATTAATAGACCCAGACATGGTTGGATTTTCTATCCAATATTTACTTCCTAAAAGGCCTAATTCTTCACCAGAAAAATGAAGGAATAAATAATTATTATGTACGGGTGATTTTTGTATTAACAAGCGGGCAATTTCAAGTAGCGCCGCAGTACCACTAGCATTGTCATCTGCACCATTATGAATCACATGACCAGTGTCTAATGCATTTTTATCTTCGTTAAAACCAAGGTGATCATAATGTGCCCCAATAACAATTGTATTTGCTGCACCATTATTAATAAATGCTGCAACATTGGTTGCAGGACGTTTTTTTTCTGATAGACGAACGGAAATCTCAACTTGTAAAGTAGCGGAAGGATCTGTAAAATGTTGCAGCCCCGTTTGTGTAAGATAAATGACAGGAATAGAATACGGCGCTGTTTTATCATTTTTATTAAATAAAATATTATCAACAACAGTTCCTGTATTGTAAATTATAAATGCAGTTGAC
>CANEWV010000032.1 GCA_947442905.1 Chitinophagaceae bacterium
GTTCCAAAAGGGAGGATGAGCAAACAACCATATAAAATAATACTTGAAAGCGGTACCACTATAAAATTGCTGAGTAAAAAATAATTGGGAAACTGATGAAAATGATACACAACAAGCGGTAGGGTAAGTATTTGCGCACTCAATGTAAGCGCATTTAACTGCCAGCAGGCCTGTATCCATTTATATTTGAAATAGAGGCTATCAAAAATATTTTTTTGATACAAAACGATGCTAAGTACTGCAGCATACGAAAGCTGAAATCCAATATCCCACAAATAAAATGGGTGTAACAGCAGTAAAAAAAACGCGGATGCTGCGAGTGCGTTTAGTATGCTAGAATTTTGTTTTACAATAGAAGCGATAATGATAAATGAAAACATAACAGCCGCTCTAACAATGGAGGGGCCGGCGCCTGTTAATAGCGCAAAAATCCACAGTACTAGTAATATAGTGGGTGGAGCTGTCCATTTTTTTATTGTTGAATTTGGTATCCAATTAAAAATGCTAAGTAGTAAACCATAAATTAAGCCCAGGTGTAAACCACTTATGGCAATAACATGTATCACACCGGTATTGCTGTAGGCTTTCATTAAATCGGAATCGATGTCTTGTTTGTAACCAATTAAAAGTGCGGCTGCCACTGCTTTTTCTTGTTTACCCGTAATATTTTGTTGAAGTCGTTTGCTAATTTTTTGTTGTAATACCTGTAAATATTGATTACTTTTTTTGGTGGGCAGTAAGGTCCAAGTTCCTCTTGCTACATACAGTTGATGTGTAATTTCATTTCTAAATAGCCATAGTTTATAGTTAAAGCCACCCGGGTTGTGTGTATCCGGCACTGGGTTTGGTCGAATGGTTGTAGCCATATAACTACCGGCGGTTAAAAGCGGAATACTAACGCTACTGCTATCTACAGCTACATACACAATTATTTTTATGTTCGTTTTTATTTCATGTTGCGCACTACCAATACTTTCTATAATCGCAGCTGTCTTATAGGTTTTGTTTTTTAATTGCAGCGGTTCTATTATCCGCATAATATAAACAGTGCCATTTTTACAGGCCGCTAGTAGCGCTGTTTCCTGATCTCGCGCTTGCAAAGTTTTTTGCATTACAGCAACACCAAGGCTTGCAAATACAATTTGCAAAAAGACGCCTTGTATAAAATGGTATCGGTATTTTTTAAAACTGGATAGCTGTGCTATGCATAAAAGTCCGGCAATAGAAAGGCCCGCTGCTACGTATACCGTGTTATTGATTTGAGCGTTTGTAAAAATGCCATGCAACAAATAATAGCAAGTAACAATTCCGGTTACAACTGGAAAAAGTAGTCTTGTAAAGGGTGCTTGATGCCAAAAAGGAGGCGCGGTTACGGACACGCTCAAACCTATGCACTATAACAGCACAAGCTTATACATCTATCTGTTCTGGTAGAAGGTTCCCCGTATTTACGCCTAACTTATTTAGATAAGTTCATGCTACGCTCTTTGTATAGCGTGCGGAAATAAGGATCGTGCAAATCTTTGATAAAACGAATCGCTTCTCCGGTACTTTTCATTTCTGGTCCTAACTCTTTGTTTACCCCAGGGAATTTATCAAAACTAAATACAGGCTCTTTAATAGCATAGCCGTCTAGTTTTTTAACCAAGGTGAAATCTGTGAGTTTGTTGGCGCCAAGCATTACTTTGGTTGCAATATTTAAGTACGGAATTTGATACGCTTTTGCAATAAATGGTGTTGTTCTAGAAGCTCTTGGATTTGCTTCAATCACATACACCTGACCATTTTTAATAGCGAACTGAATATTAATAAGGCCTCTAATATTTAATGCACGCGCAATTTTTTCACTATAGAATTCCATTTTTTCTATAATCATTGGCGTTAGATTAAACGCCGGTAATACCGCGTTACTATCGCCACTATGAATACCTGCTGGTTCAATATGTTCCATCACCCCCATCACATGAAAGTTTTCTCCATCAAAAATGGCGTCTACTTCTGCCTCTTGGCAACGGTCTAAGAAATGGTCAATCAAAATTGTATTGTCAGGAAGGTGCTTTAATAAACTGATAACCGCTTTTTCTACTTCTTCGTCATTGATTACAATACGCATGCGTTGTCCACCAATAACGTAGCTAGGTCTTACAAGTACAGGGTAACCTACTTTGTTGGCTACCTCAATCGCTTCTTCTGCAGTATGCGCCGTGCCATAAGAAGGGTACGGAATTTCTAATTCTTTTAATAGATCACTAAAACGTCCACGATCTTCGGCCATGTCTAGGCTTTCAAAAGATGTACCAATAATGCGAATACCTTTTTCGTGTAAACGCTTGGCTAATTTAAGTGCTGTTTGACCCCCTAATTGAACAATGATACCATAGGGCTGCTCTAGTTCAATGATCTCCCATAAATGCTCCCAAAATACTGGCTCGAAATATAATTTGTCGGCCATATCAAAATCGGTAGAAACGGTTTCGGGGTTACAGTTAACCATAATGGCTTCGTAACCACTCTCTTTAATAGCAATTAAGCCATGTACACAACAATAATCAAACTCGATACCTTGGCCAATTCTATTGGGGCCGCTACCAAGTACAATTACTTTTTTCTTACCTGAGGGTATGGATTCGTTGGAGTTGAGTGTAGGTTGAGTCATTATTTACAAATTGTGCAAATTTAAGGTACCGGCGCAATTTATTCGTGTAAATTTTTAAATACTTCTTAGATGCTTATGCACAGGGCCTCTCAGGTCCTATTTGAGTAGCGGAAGCTCCTCCCAGCGGGTAGTATAGCGGGGACTCCGCATTTCTTGGCGCATTTTCCAGTTGCGGGTAGTGCCGCTGGCCGCAAATTTTAATATATCACCTCGCATCGAAAAATTGATATTGTCTACCGCTTCCATGAGGGCACGCCCTTTGGCTAGTTTTTCGCTACTAGTAGGCACTGCTACAAACAAATTTCCCTGAATCACCGATTCGGGTACGATATCACTTAAAATGACCCCTGCTTTTTTGTAGGTTTTGCCTGCTTCAAATAGGCTTCTTACCAGCTCGAGGGCAGGTTTTACGAGTTCGTTGGTAAGTGCCGAGGCAACAGGTAAGCGGATGCTAGCGGTTTTAGTAGGCCCATGCCGGTAATAACTGCCTTTTACTTCTTGTTTGGGCACAATTAATACGGTAATGCCGCGCGCTGCGGCGTGTTGTCTACGGAGTTTTTCTGCGGCCCTTGCCATATAGGTGGCCACCGCTTCTTCCAACTCATGAAGCGTAGTAACGGGGTTTCCAAACATGCGGGTGGTAGCAATCATGTGTTTGGTAACTCTTTCTGATTGCATATCGATACAAGGAAATCCTTTCAGTTCTCTAAACAAGCGCGCACCTACCACGCCACCCAATTCTTGGTGCGCCCAATTTTCGGTGCGCAGTGTTAAATCGTAAGCGGTGTTAATGCCGTAGCAACTTAATTTTTTTGCGTACTGGTAACCAATACCCCACACATCACCAATGGGTGTTTTTTGTAGGGCTTGTGTTATTTTTTTTTCGGTATTTAAAATTAATACACAGCCTGTTATTTGTTTGTTTTTTTTAGCCAGTTTGTTGGCTAGTTTACTCAGCGCTTTGGTAGGTGCAACACCAATCGAAACACTGATACCGGTCCACTGTTCAATAATCGTTTTAAGTGAAACGGTAAAAGATTGTAGGGCGGCTGGTTCAATATGCGCAAGGTCAATAAAGGATTCATCTACCGAGTATACCTCTACACAACCCTCTGGCAGCATGGTTCTTAGCGTTTCCATAACACGCCAACTTAAATCGCCGTATAAATGATAATTAGAAGAAAAAGTAGTAACGCCGTTTTTTTCTAAATTCTTTTTTTGCATAAAAAAAGGACTACCCATTTCTACGCCTACTGCTTTTGCCTCATCACTTCTTGAAATAATACAGCCGTCATTATTACTTAACACCACCACCGGTTTATGTAGTAAATCTGGCTTAAACAAACGCTCACAGGAGCAATAAAAACTATTGCAATCTACAATGCCAATCATGTCTAATATTATAAAGTAGCGTGAATGCAATACACCACCACACCCCAAACTGCAAAGGAGGCGAGCGGATCAATTTCGATGTCGGCGCATTTTTTATTTTCGGCAGAGAGTAATTTTTTAATACCATTATCGGTGTAGCGCCGAATTAAAAGTTCACCATTTAAAATAGCGACTACAATTTTTTGGTTGCTGGCTCTGATGCTCCGGTCTACAATTAAAATATCGCCGGGGTAAATGCCGGCACCGGTCATGGCGTGGCTGTTCATTCTAAAAAAGAAGGTAGCGGGCTTGTTTTTAATGAGCTGCTCGTTGAGGTCAATACCTCTTTCCATATAGTCGTCAGTGGCCGCCCCAAAACCGGTGGCATTGGCGGTAGAAACGTCTTGTTGCGTAAATTTTTTGGAGCCTTTATAGGCAGCCCCCTGCCATTCTTGACTATCCATACAAGTAAAAAGTTTTGTTTTAGCTAAAATATTTAGTAAATTTATGCTAAAATAATTACCAAAATAAAAAAGTTATGGACATTCATACGAGCGCACGCACTGTTTTTGCAGGTCAAACACTTACTACCACTGGGGTGTATCAGTTAGTGGCCTATCCCGACGCCCATTTTACAAATTGGGCCCGCACCCTTGGTTTTACCGATAAACCCGTTATTGAGCTAGCCCAGTTTCATACCACCGAGCATATGGAAGCTACCTTGCTCAAGTGGATGCACCGTATTATTAGCCAGCAAAAAAGTTTTAGTGTGGTAACCGATGGTTTTGGAGCCCTGCCTTCTAGGCGCATTTTTATGCGTATTGCCAATCAACAACCTTTTGCGCAGCTGGCCGCTAGTTTGCAAGTGCTGGATCAGTATTTAAAAAGTTATGGATGTGCGCCTTCTAAACTCATACAGCAACCTTTGCTTGCACTTACTTCGCCATTACCGCCCGCAGCTTTTGAACAATTGGCAGCGCAGTATGTAAATAAAATAGCGCAACCGTTTTTTGAACTCAGTACCGTTACACTCATTCGCAAAGAGCACGCACTGGACAAGGGTAAACAGGTAAGCGTTTTTGGGCTACAAACTTTATAAGCAAATTTGGGGTTTGCATACTAAGTTCTATTTTCGTTGTAAATCAATTTTCCTATGGAGTCAGTGATTAACGGAATAGAAACTTTATTTACCTCAATCAGAGGCACTGCAGCTACCAGGGTAGAAAAATTACCACAAAGTGGGAGTGACCGTATATATTTTAGAATATACGAAGGAAGTAAAACCTATATCGCTACCTACAACCTCAATCAAAAAGAGACAAAAACCTTTATACATTTTAGTAAGCATTTTAAAGCAGCTGGGCTTCCAGTGCCGGAAGTGCTTGCTGTAAATAGCGATGACACTATTTATATCCAAGAAGATTTAGGTACCGAGTCGTTACTCAATCAAATTGAAAAAGAAGGACACTCTTCAAATGTATATGCGCTTTTTCAAAAAAGTTTAGCGGCACTTGCGCGTATGCAAATTAAAGGGGACGAAGGCTTTAATTATAATTGGTGTATCACTGCAAAAGAGTTTGGTAAGCAGGCTATTTTGAGTGATTTGTTGTATTTCAAATATTACTTTTTAGATACACTTCAACTCCCTTACGACAAGCAGGCCATGCTTGAAGATTTTGAAGCATTAAGTACCTATCTCACCCATACGCAGCATAAGTATTTTATGTTCCGTGATTTTCAGAGTAGAAATATTATTGTCAATCAAAATGAAGTGCAGTTCATCGATTTTCAGGGGGGTATGAAAGGTGCTTTACAGTACGATGTGGCTTCATTATTGTGGCAAGCAAAAGCAGAATTAAGTGAACAGTGGAAAGATGAATTGCTTGCTTATTATATGGATCAGGTGGATGGTTTATTACAAGAGCCCGTTGACCGTATCACGTTTGAAAGTCAGTACAATGGATATGTATTAATAAGACTCTTGCAAGTAATGGGGGCTTATGGATTTAGAGGTTTGTTTGAACGCAAGGCGCACTTTTTAGCAAGCATTCCACTAGCTATGCGCAACCTTCAATTCTTTATTGAAAATAAACGCGTGGGTATTGTTACCCCCGAATTTGACCGGGTATTAAAAATTGTGATGTCTGATGAAATGATAGCACGCTTTGAACCACCACAAGCAAATGAGTCTACACCACTGATTGTTTCTGTAAATAGCTTTAGTTATAAAAAAGGGTTTCCGGTAGATGATTCTGAAAATGGCGGTGGCTTTATGTTTGATATGCGCGGCATTTTAAATCCGGGTCGTTTTGATGATTATAAAAAACTATCAGGCCTCGATAAGCCGGTGCAAGACTTTTTGGAACAGCGTACAAAAATGAACGAGTATTTAAATAGTGTTTGGGATTTAATTGATATTACGGTAGAGGATTATTTAAAACGTGGTTTTCGAAATTTACAAATCAATTTTGGATGTACTGGCGGACAGCACCGTAGTGTATATGCTGCAGAGCAAACAGCAAGACACCTCCGTAATAAATACAAGGTAACTACACAGCTTTCTCATACCAATAAAGCCAACTGGGTAAAATAATTTTATGAAGGCAATGATACTAGCGGCAGGACTTGGTACAAGGTTAAAACCCTTTACAGATAAGCACCCCAAGGCGCTAGCCATGGTTAATGGTAAGTCATTGCTACAGCGTAATATCGAGTATTTACAAAAAATTGGCATCACGGAAGTACTCGTTAATGTGCATCATTTTGCAGATCAAATTGTAGATGCAGTTACCAATAGTAATGGATGGGGCTCTACCGTTACTATCTCTGACGAAACAGACGCCGTATTAGAAACGGGCGGTGGTTTAAAAAAAGCAGCTTGGTATTTTGGAAACGAAACTTCGTTTTTACTAATCAATGCAGACATACTAACCAATTTAAATTTAGACGCATTAGTTGCGCAGCATACAAATACAGGGGCACTCGCTACGCTCGCGGTTTCTATCAGGGAGAGTAGTAGGTATTTCTTATTTGATGAAGCCGGTAAATTGTGCGGGTGGAAAAATCAAAATACCGGTGAGTATAAGCCGGTTCATTTAAACGACAGTAACACGGAACACTTACAAGCAAAGGCATTTAGCGGTATTCAGGTAATTGATACCAAATTACTAACGCTGATGCAGCGTGAAGGAAAGTTTTCGATGGTGGATGTGTATTTAGATCTTTGTGCTACACATACCATTCTGGCATATGATCATACCGGCGCCACACTCCTTGATGTTGGTAAGCCAGAAAGTTTAGCACTAGCAGCTGCGATGTTTGTTTAAGATTCAATCTCTTTTAAAATCAACCACTTATGTTTATTTATAGGTGGTTTTTTTATGGAAGTTAGATTTATATATTTTATTTTAACATAAATAATATAACTTATGTATTTTAAAGGATATATATAATCAACGCTTCAATGACGCATCCATCCACAACAGTAAGTATCGTTATTCCTTGTTACAATCATGGTCAGTATATTCAGGAAGCATTGGATAGTATTGATGTTCAAAAAATCAACTATGATATTGAAGTTATCATTGTGGATGATGGCTCTTCCGATGCCGCCACACTTCAAAAATTGGATGATTTAAAAAAATTGAATTATACGGTCATTCATCAAACCAATGGCGGGCCTGGTAAAGCGCGTAATGCCGGCATTCAAGTAGCTGTAGGAAAATATATTTTACCACTAGATGCGGATAATAAAATAAGTCCTGAGTATATCAACAAAGCGGTTCCTATACTTGAAAAAAACCAGGCCGATATTGTATATGCTGCGCCACAATTTTTTGGCGATACTGACATTAAAAACCGTCAGTTTAAAGTGCGTCCATTTGATGATTTAGGACTTGTTACAGGCAACTGCGCAGACGCATGTGCGGTTTTCAAAAAAGAGGTATGGGTTAAAAATGGCGGTTACGATGAAGCCATGCCATCTTATGGTTTTGAAGATTGGGATTTTTGGATCAGTGCCTCAAAAAATAATTTCGCCTTTCATTTTATCAATGAAAAATTATATCACTACCGCATCCTGCATAATTCAATGATTTCAGTGTTTGATAATAAAGAAAGAACGGTTATCGTTCACCGTTATTTAGCAAAAAAGCATGCAGCATTTTTTCTAGAAAAACTGGTAAAGATCACGTACATCAGAGAACGTTATTTTTATGATTTACTACGCTTCCCTATAACCCCCATTATTTATTTATTATACTGGTTGGGTATACTTGAAAATACCACTAAAAGGGCCAAAAAGAAATATGCGCATTACGAGGTTTCGTAAGCGTAATCGTAAAGATTTTTTAGTGGTAACTATATTTTTGCGTTACACTTTAATGTAAATTTTCTTTTTATCGAGTACGTAAACGATGCTCCAATAAAATGCAATCATACATACCGCGTAGAGTAATGATCCATTCCGTAAATCTTCAGAAATAGGTTTACAAATATGATTCCAAAACCATGGTAACGCACTTGTGGTGGTATGGCCTGGTTCTAAACTTAAGTCTTCGAAACGCAGTAGTGCCAATACTCTTGGCAAAAAGCCAGATAAGAAAAATATAAACAGTGGATTTTTTCCAAACACGTCAAAAAACTTACTCCAAGCGCCTTTTATTTCTTTGAATTCTATCAAATAAATAAGCACGCTAATGGTTACAATGGCAAGACCTGTGGTGTACAAAACATAACTGCTGGTCCATATTTTTTTATTGATTGGAAACACCATATCAAAACAAAGTCCTGCAACAATAAGCACCACGCCACTAATTAATAAGTTAACAAGCATCTCGTAGGTTTTGCCTTTTTGCTGGATGTACTGACCCACTAAAAATCCAAAAATAACTTGCACAATTCCGGTGAGTGTGCTGGTAATACCTTCCGGATCAAAAGCCACACCTTCGCCATGGTACATATGCGTTTCACCTAAAATCATTTTGTCTATGCCAGTTCCAAAATAGCCTGTCATACTATACGGATCACCAGGCGTGCCAAGGCTCGCTGTAATAAACCAGTATAGTAATAGTATAATGCCGCCAAGTACAAAGGCGCCTTTTGTTTTTGTATAATAAACAATGATAGAAGCAAAAAAGTAAGAGAGCGCGATGCGTTGTAAAACGCCCAAAATGCGAACGTTTTCCCATTTTTTAGCCACTAGTTCGCTGTCTTCCCATTTAATAAAGGGGCTCCAATTTAAAAAGAGTCCAATACCAAATATGAGTAGGGTGCGTGTCGTAATTTTTTTCCAAAACGCCGAGGCCTCACCTGCTTCAAATTTAGGCATCACAAAAGCCATGGCATTTCCTACCGCAAACAGGAAAAAGGGGAATACCAAATCGGTGGGGGTGCAGCCGTGCCAAGAGGCATGTTTGAGGGGCCCATAAATGTTTCCCCAGCTACCGGGGTTGTTTACCAGAATCATGAGCGCCACAGTGGCACCTCTAAATACATCCAAAGAAAAGTAGCGTTGTTGTAGCATTGCAGTTGTTTGTAATCGAAAGATAGCAAATGTTGGCCTGATTTATGTATTTTGCAGCCCTAAAAGTAGCCCTAATAGGCTCGTATTATTATTAAGTATTATGGGAAAGAATATTTTAATTACCGGCGGTGCAGGATTTATTGGATCGCATGTTGTGCGTTTGATGGTGACGAGGTATCCGGCGTATCAAATTTTTAATTTGGATGCGCTTACCTATGCGGGTAATCTCGAAAATTTAAAGGACATCGAAAATGCCCCTAATTATCATTTTGTAAAGGCGAACATCTTAGATGCAGAAGCATTAAAAGATATTTTCACAAAGCATAACATTACTGACGTTATTCATTTGGCTGCAGAGTCACATGTA
>CANEWV010000033.1 GCA_947442905.1 Chitinophagaceae bacterium
AAAAGCATAATAATGGTTTTCTTCTAATATTTTAAGAACGTTACCCTGCAATGGGTCATTAGCAAAACTTACTCGCACATTGCCTAAATGGTCGGTGTAATTAAACACATAATTAAACGAACCCAATTGGCTATTACTCAATGGTCTAGTATAATGTACATACCCTTCTGCATGTGGAAAAAATTGTAAAGTTGTGTTTAGATACTGAAAACCACTTAAATAATCGGTTGTGGTAGTAATATGCGCTACGTTATCTTCAACTACTTTTTTTACTTTTCCTCCTATCGCATTATAAAGATAATAAATATTTCCTTTTGCTCCAAAATTTATTTTTATGGGTAAATTTAAATGGTTGTAGGTTATATCTTCAACCCCTTTATTTGTGTCGGATTTCATATTGCCGTTAAAATCATAGGTGTAATCCTCAGTATGGTCAACGTTGTTAGCATCTACATCGCCAGATGCTACGTCATTGGCTTGGTTAAAACCTTGTGGGCTAGGATTTAAATCGTTTACTTTTAGTAATTGGTTTTTGTTATCTGGGTTTATAAAAAAAATGCCACAATTACGTGGCATTTTTTGTTTTATTTAGTTTTTGGGCACGGATTGCAAATCCGCGCTATCCGTTACGAGACATATCCGAGCCATCGGGTCATCTTCCGTCAGGGTCTGTATATTTTATTGGATTATTCCAAAATGCACTATATGGCGATTTATCAATTTGGTTCGGATTTTTTAAGATTAAAAGTTTCAATTTTAGTTTTATTTATTTTTAAAGTAATACTGCTGTCATTTTTTTTAATAATTTGATAATAAATTGTATTTGAAAAATCTTTCATCATTAAGAACTCTTTCACTTTATCTTCTTCATCTTTAGTTTGATAAATGGAATCTAGTATTTTATACTCATATATATCATCTGATGTGAACTTCATTTTTTTAAAAAACGCTATTTTATTTTCCCTAATACTTATACCAGATGAACTATCTAAATTACTTATCCATTCTCCTTTTTGGAATATTTGTTGTTTATTTAATTTGGAAGATTTAATAATGTTCTCTTTTATATTTAAATATTTAAAGTACAAAATAGGAATTAGAATTATACCAAAAATTACTATTAAAATTGTTGTTTTTTTCATGATTATTATTTAAAAAAATATTTAGAGATGCTTTTATTTAAACCAAAACATTTACTTTTTCCCCCAAGATCGAAGCCAAGCTGATTTATCATCATTTCTAGCATTATTCTTATTCTTAATAGAATCTATTTGCCTTTTTACGTTTGATGCTTTTCCTTTAAAATTAACTACATTAGTACTCTGTGTAACAGTACTGTCGTTTACATGATAAGTATAAGTAACTACTTTAATAGAAGAAGTTACTATTGGTTCTGTATTTTGCACTTCCATCGTAGAAATATTTCCATTTTTCTTTACAGCTTCTTGTAAAGTAGTTGCTTGTTGATAGGTATCAGTAGCGTTTTTAAATAAACTTAAAACCCATTCCCATATTCCAGTTGTTTTATTCATCAAAGATCTTGAAAGTTGTGGTGCAATAAAATCGCTTGACTCTAAAGAATGTGTAGTGGTTCCTTTCCAACCAGAAGTCCATCCACTTCTGTCAATACCCCATATAGTCATCCATCCAAAACTTGATGAAGATTTTTGCTTTGCGTTTCCTTTTACAACAACTTCTTCAATTTTAAAAGAAGCAATTCCTTTATCTTCAAGTATTCTGGTATTATTATTAGAATCTATTACCTCCGTACCAATTGCATTAAATTCATATCCTTTACCTTTGTATATTCTATTGACATCATCTTGGTTGTTTACATTTTTATCCCAAAATACTTCATCACCAGTATTTACCCACCCATCTTCTCTTAATCCTGATGGGTCCATAAAATAATTAGGATTGTTAAAAGCAAATCTATAAGGCGTTATTGAATATCCTAACTCTGCCAAAGCATCAATCGAGTTAAATCTACCTAATGCATTATCATATTGTCGATAATCCATTGCTGTCATGTTCAATCCCAACTCCTCTTGCAGCTCTTTGCCATTGTATTTATAATTGTAACTCGCATTCGCTACAGCGGGTGCTGGCACAATTTCTACACCTGTATCTGGAAATTCTTCAAAATTTAGTTTTTCTACATTATAGTTTTTGTGTTTTAATCCAAAAGCATAATAATGGTTTTCTTCTAAAATTTTAATCCTGTTTCCTACAAGTGGGTCTTTGGCATAAGATAATCTTACGTTGCCTAAATGGTCGGTGTAGTTAAATACATAATTAAAACTTCCCAATGCACTATTTTCTCCGCCTTGTGCGGCTAATGGCTTGGTGTAATGAACGTACCCTTCGGCATGTGGAAAAAATTGTAAAGTTGTGTTTAGATACTGAAAACCACTTAAATAATCGGTTGTGGTAGTAATATGCGCTACGTTATCTTCAACTACTTTTTTTACTTTTCCTCCTATCGCGTCATAAAGATAATAAATATTTCCTTTTGCGCCAAAATTTATTTTTATGGGTAAGTTTAAATGGTTGTACGTTATGCTTTCGATTTCTTTGTTAATATCTGCGGTCATATTACCGTTGTTGTCATAAGTAAAATCATTTTCATTAGAGGTATAGTTGTCTTTAAACCCTTGTGGGCTGTTACTTAAATCGTTTACTTTTAGTAATTGGTTTTTGTTATCTGGGTGGTAACTGTACTCTAAATTGTCTATTTGATTTACTGGAGTACCACCGCTCGGGTCTAAATTTCCATTTCTCTCTAAAGTTAAAATGTTACCAGCTTTGTCATAACTTAGTTTTTCTAAGTAATTATCTAAAGTATTTTGGTCTTCTGGTTTGCTATAATTGGCTTCTAACAAACGGTTTATATTATCATAATTATAGGCGTATTTTCGTTTTGTGTTATCAGCACTTGTGCGCCAAAGGGTTTCGGATATGTTGCCGTTAAAAAGTCCTGCTGTGTCGTCTTCTTTTTTGTTGTAATTTATTTTAAAAGCAAATAAATCCCTATCCGTTGCCGATGGCATTAAATTATTTACGTCATTAATCGCCGTAAGCCAGCCTCTAATATTGTACTTGTAATTTACTTTTTGTAAAGCTAGTGCACCAGTAACATCTGTGCCACCTACATTTTTAGCAACTAATTGCCCTAATTCATCATAGGTATTTAAGGTAAGTAATTGTTCGGGTAAAGCCCCTACAATTTCATGGGTGTGTTTTAGTAATCGGTCTTGTTCCGTATAAGTAAAACGTTCTTTTACTGTAAACAATTGCCCTGGAGCGGTTCTTTTATGTGAGGTTAAGGTATAAAGTGTTTTACCTGACCAATCCAATTTACTGTCTACTTGGGTGTAACCGCCTAAATAGTTTTTGGTGTAACTTCTGATAGGTCTGTATCTGGTGTCATAAACGATATAGGTGGTCTCGTTTGTGGTGGTATCAGCATCATCCAAAACACGCACCCAAGAACCAGTTGGCAATCCTTTTAGTTGGGAGCTTTGCGTGTTTTGACCTTCTATTTGTGATGGAATAGATGGCGCGTTAGGATACTCATAACTGTCGTAATAATTTACAGTTAGTAGTTTAAAGTTAGTTGGAAAAACCGAATTGGTATATTTAGTTGTTATTCCGTCAATGGTAACGGTTTCAGTAGATTTGTTTTCTGAAATTATTTCGTTGCCATCAATAATATCTTGCAAGCTCTTTCTATCTGAACTTATGGCTGTTGCCATGCCGTTGTACCAACCTGTGTACACAGGACGGTTGAACGCATCATATTTGGTGATTAGCCAACCCTTATCAGAATCACTACCACCCCAAGGGTTATATGCAGGACCTGTAGCCACAACCCTGTCTAATTTATCATATACAATGTATTCCCACTGCTTGCCTGGTAGTTTCTTTTCTACTAAACGGTTACGAGCATCGTATTTGTATTGGTAGCAGAGTCCGTCTAACTGAGTCGTAATATTAGTTACTAATGGTGGTAATACGTATGTAAGATTTCCAAATTGGTCGTACACGTAATAGGTATTGTGTTCGATGCTATTATTATAGGTACGTTTTAGCACCACTCTTCCTTCTTTGTCTTTGTATTCCTCTGTACGACCTACACTACTAGCTCCTCCAGGGGAGTTTTCGTCATACGTGATGGTTTTGTACAATTGGTTTGCTGCGTAATGTCCTGTATCTGTTAACGAGGTATCGTACACCCCAAAAGAAGGGTTCCAAGTGGCGGTTGCTTGGTATAATATTACCTCATTTGCCGTGTTAGTTTGGTAATCCAATTTAATTTCTTTACCACTTCCCATACTCCAAGCATTGCCAGGAGCGGCTTGTTTTAGTACTCTGTTAAGTGGAGAAGCTTCAAACTGCTTTTCACTAAAAGGATTGGGTGTGTTTTCATACGCATCGGTAGCATAAAATCCCAACACATTCGTGTTCGCACTCGCGTTAAAGTGTAAGCTTGCGCTTTGATTGGCATATGGTAAAAATTCTTTAGCCACTCTGCCAAAAGCGTCATATTCAATATGCGTTACAATGTCTTTACCCGTGTTGGATTGCGCATGCGCTACTTGTTGTATCTCACGTCCCAATCCATCAAAATAGCTTACCTGAGTAACCGCCTGTGCAGGTGTGGGTGTAGAAATACTAGTTTTTGTAGAGTCTCTATAGGTTTTAGTTTTTACCCAGTTTTGGTCTGTGCTTTGGGCTATTGCTAGTATAGGGAGTAGCAATATTATGTATAGAAAAGAAAATTTCATAAAATTAATTTTATGCCAAACTATATAAAATGTAGCACAAAATATTGCGTAATATTACGCAATAGGCAAAAAAAATAATGTCAATTATTGAATAATTATCTCATTACTTCGTATTCCTAGGCCTTCTTTAGTAAATTGAATGATTCGTTTATTTATCCATTGATTATAAGCCTTATACGTATAATTATCTATGAATCTGTTTTTACAAGATTTACAAATAAACTGTTGCTTTTTATTTGCTATAAAACCATTTTTAACAACACTATTTGAATTACAACTAGGACAAATTTTGACATCACTAAATCTGATACACGAGGTTTCATTTTTCATCATTTTATTCGATTTAAAGATATATATAACACAAAAAGGAGCGCAATATTGCACTCCTTTTTACTATTTATTTATAATTTTATATTGATTTTCAAAGCTTTAATTATAAAAAATAGTAGCATCACTAAATCTGATACATTACCGGTTATTTGTTATTCCTCAAAGTCGGGAGACTTTGCGGATTTTACATTGATTTTCAATGTATTAATTATCAAAAATAGTAGCATCACTAAATCTGATACATTACCGAATTTCTAAAAGTGTAGCTTTTTGGGACTTTTTTTTGAAAAATATTTTTTTTAGGTAGAAAATTTAGTGTTTCAAAGTGACACATTGGGTAGCGAACTCAGAATCATGGCGGCAATTTGTTTAAACCATCGTAGGGATGAGGGGCAAATAGGGCTAATTTGTACATGTCGGGGGTAACTACAAAATAGCATTATCGTGGATTTTGATACTAAAAAAGCCCAAACAAGTAAGTCGGGGGGTACCGCTGTTCCTGTTGGGGCTATTTGAGACATACTAGCGTTTACGTGTGAATGGATGTAAAAACAGCAACTAAAATGTATTTTTTAGCTGCTGCTTTGGTCATGTTTGTGTTAGTGAATGACTATTTGCTAATTTGGGATAATCTTACCAAATATTACTTTCTAAAAATATTAACTTTTTGAATACCATCACCTTCTTCCATTAAATTCAATTTAAAAAACTCAATTTTAACAATAGTAGTGTCAAGATATTCATTCGGATAAAGAACTCCTTTTTTGACATCTAAAGGATAATTATCTAGCCCAAAAAACCACTCAGTTTCTTGATTTGGGTTTAATATTTTCTCAGAAAAATCATCAAATTTCAATTTAATATCTTTATAAATAAAATTTACTTGATAATCATTTTGTTTTAAAACCCTAGGAATATTGATTTTGTTTTTAATTGGCAAAACAATTGTTGTATCATTTTTATTAACAATATAAATTTTGAATTCATTGTTTAAATCAATTTCTTTATTATCAATTTCAAACTTTATATTAATATTACGACCAATTGCCTTATCAGAATCTCGGCATGAAAGAAACAAAATAAAAATTATAAATAATTTTAAATACCCCATAACTACTATTTTAAATTAATGAAACTATCTAAAGGAAAAGTGGCAGTAACTTTCCCGTTTTTATAAATTGATACTGTATTATTACCTGCCCCCAAAACGAAATGATTGCCTTTCATACCAGAATCAAATCTACTTTTACTATTTCTTACATCCGCACCTGAAGGCTCTTGAACAAACCTAGTTTTACCGTCACCTTTTGGATGAACATGAAAAGTACCAACAATGTTATCTTTTGCTCTCCATCCTTCTTGACCTTCATATTGTTCACCAGGTTTTAATACATTTACACCTGCACCTGCATCACCAGGTTCAAAAGCATCACCAGGTTGTGCATCAATAACTATTTCATCTCCATTTGCATTTGTTCCGTAATAACCACCTTCTTCATGCATACCTCCAGTTTCATCGCCAGCTACTTCACTTGGATTATTCGATTTATCAACAGCCTCTCCCATTTCTTGTCTAATATGTGATGAAGGCAATTCAATTTCTGATTTTACATCACTTTTACTAAACAACAATCCCTTTTTTGTAGCGTTTTTAGCAGCGTTAACTTCGTTTTTATCAGTAAGAACATATATTTTTCCGTCTTTTTTTCCATCAGACCCAACTTTTTCACCTTGTTGAGAATAAAAATCACCTGGGTTTGCAAACATTCCATCTGGGTCAACAAAAACAATAGGATTATTATAACAATAAGTGTAAGGTGACCATCTACGACTTTTCTCCGCCAGCGGGTCAATATTCATCCATCTACCAATACTTGGGTCGTAATTTCGAGCTCCATAGTCGTACATGTTAAGCCCTAACTCCTCTTGCAGCTCCTTGCCATTGAATTTATAATTGTAACTCGTATTCGCTACAGCTGGCATTGGCACTAACTCTACACCTATGTCGGGATATTGGTCAAAATCTAAACGTTCTACGTTGTAATTTTGGTGCTTCATTCCAAATGCATAGTAGTGGTTTTCTTCTAAAATTCTAAGAACGTTATCGCGTTGTGGGTCTTTAGCAAAACTTACCCGCACATTGCCTAAATGGTCGGTGTAATTAAACACATAATGAAAGGTGCCAAAGCCACTAATTTGCAACGGCTTGGTAAAATGTACGTACCCTTCAGCATGTGGAAAAAATTGCAGTTCGCCGTTTTTGTATTGAAAACCACTTATATAATCGGTAGTGGTTTGCTCGTTTTGTGTAACTACTTTTTTTACTTTTGCCCCTATCGCATTGTAAATGTAAGAAATTTTTCCATTGGTTGTACCTGAAAAAACAATAATTGTAGGTAAATTTAAATGGTTGTAAATAATTCCAGTTATACCTTTGTTATTGTCCAGTTTCATATTTCCATTGGCATCATAACTAAAATCATTTTCAGTAGTGGCGTAATTGTCTTTAAACCCTTGTGGGCTGTTACTTAAATCGTTAATTTTAAGTAATTGGTTTTTGTTTTCTGGGTGGTAGCTGTACTCTAAATTATCTATTTGATTTACTGGAGCTCCACCACTTGGGTCTAAATTTCCGTTTCGTTCCAGAGTTAAAATATTTCCAGCTTTGTCATAGCTTAATTTTTCTAAGTAATTGTTTAAGGTATTTTGGTCATTTGGTTTGCTATAATTGGCTTCTAGCAATCGGTTTAAATTATCGTATTGATACCCGTATTTTCGCTTGACATTGTCGGCACTTGTGTGCCATAAGGTTTCCGTTATGTTTCCGTTAAAAAGTCCTTCGGTATCATCTTCTTTTTTGTTGTAATTTATTTTAAAAGCAAACAAATCAGTGTCCAGGTTATTCACATCATTAATCGCTTTTAACCATCCTCTGATGTTATAGGTATATTCTACATGTTGTAACGCTTGTTCACCTGTAACATCTGTACCGCCTACTTTTTTGCTTGTTAATTGTCCCAATTCGTCATAGGTATTTAATGCCAATAACTCTTCGGGTGCACCTCCCAAAATTTCATGGGTATGTTTTAGTAATCGGTCTTGGTCAGTGTAGGTAAAGCGTTCTATTATGGTAAGCAATTGTGCGCTAGTGGTTCTTGTATGGCTGGTTAGTGTATATAATGTTTTACCTAACCAATCCAATTTAGTGTCTACTTGCGTATAACCGCCCAAATAGTTTTTGGTGTAGCTTCTAACTGGTCTGTATCTGGTGTCATAAACAATATGGCTCAACTCATTTGAAGTGGAACCAGCTGCATCTAAAACACGTACCCAGCTACCTGTTGGCAAGCCTTTTAGGTTGGTACTCTGTGTGTGTTGTCCTTCTATTTGTGTGGGAATAGCAGGTGCATTAGGATAATCATAGCTGTCGTAATAATTTACTGTAAGTAAAATAAACGTAGTTGGGTATACTAGATTGGTGTATTTGGTAGCGATGCCGTTTATGGTAGTAGCACTAGTGGTTTTACGCTCTGAAAGTGTTGTGTTGTCGTAAATAAAGTTTTGCAAGCTTATTCTATATGCACTTTCAGTCTTTTCAGTACCGATATGCCAGCCCGTGTACACGGGACGGTTAAACACATCGTATTTAGTGATTAGCCAGCCTTTATTATTTTCCGAATTAGCGCCATAAGGATTATAAACTGGACCCGTAGCTACTACTCTATCTAATTTGTCATACACAATATATTCCCATTGTTTGCCTGGTAGTTTCTTTTCTACTAAACGGTTACGAGCATCGTATTTGTATTGGTAGCAGAGTCCGTCTAACTCGGTTGCAACGTTCGTAACTAATGGTGGTAATACGTATGTAAGATTTCCAAATTGGTCGTACACGTAATAGGTATTGTGTTCGATGCTATTATTAAAGGTGCGTTTTAGCACCACTCTTCCTCCTTTGTCTTTGTATTCCTCTGTACGACCTACATTACTAGCTCCTCCTGGGGAGTTTTCATCAAACGTGATAGTTTTGTACAATTGGTTTGCTGCATACAGTCCGTCCTCGGTTAACGAGGTATCGTATACCCCAAAAGAAGGGTTCCAAGTGGCGGTTGCTTGGTATAATATTACCTCATTTGCCGTGTTAGTTTGGTAATCCAATTTAATTTCTTTACCACTTCCCATACTCCAAGCATTGCCAGGAGCGGCTTGTTTTAGTACTCTGTTAAGCGGAGAAGCTTCAAATAGTTTTTCACTAAAAGGAAATTGCGTACCGCCATTATAACTAGAATAAAAATTAGTAATATCAGAATCTGCAGCAGCGTTAAAGTTTAAACTAGCGTTTTGATTGGCATAAGGTAAAAATTCTTTAGCAGGTCTGCCAAAAGCGTCATATTCTATATGGGTTACAATGTCTTTTCCTGTGTTGGATTGGGCATGTGCCACTTGTTGTGTCCCACGACCCAAACCATCAAAATAACTTACCTGAGTTAACGCTTGTGCAGGTGTGGGTGTTGCCAATGCGTTTGTGGTAGGCTCTTTGTACGTTTTCGCTTTTACCCAGTTTTGGTCGGAGCTTTGGGATATTGCTAGTATAGGGAATAGCAAGAATATGGAAATAAAAGAAAATTTCATAAAATTAATTTTATGCCAAACTATATAAAATGTAGCACAAAATATTGCGTAATATTACGCAATAAGCAAAAAAATTA
>CANEWV010000034.1 GCA_947442905.1 Chitinophagaceae bacterium
AAATCAATATCATTTTCTTTGGCACCGTTGTATTCGATATGTCCAATTTGTGGTCTATACAGTCCTACTAATAATTTAACGAGTGTGCTTTTGCCTGCACCAGAAGGGCCAACAAAGGCAATGGTTTCACCTAGCTTAACACTAAATGAGATATTATCAAGTGCCTTAAACTGTGCGCTTTGGTGCTGAAATGAAACACCTGCAAAAGAGAGGGTTTGAATGGCCCCAACACTTGTTGGATGCGCAGGTCTCGCTTCCACCTCGCGGCTCATGAGCTTATGAAAGTTTTGAAGTGATGCTTCTGCTTCTCTGTAGCTCAAAATAATACTACCAATTTCTTGTAGGGGGCCAAAAATAAAAAAGCTATAAAATTGTAATGAAATTAATTCACCCACCGTTAATACGTCTCTATAAATAAGCCACATGAGTGTAAATGTGATTACTTGTCTTAAAAAGTTTACAAGTGTTCCTTGTATAAAACTAAGGGAACGAATACTTTTTACTTTTTTGAGTTCTAGCCCTAAAATTTTATAGGTATTGGTATTGAGCCTTTTTACTTCTTGATCTGTTAATCCTAAACTTTTTACAAGTTCAATATTACGTAAGCTTTCTGTGGTCGTACCTGCAAGCGCAGTTGTTTCTCCAACAATTGCTTTTTGAATTACTTTTATTTTTTTGCTTAATAGGTTGGTAACCGCGCCAATCAAAATGGCACCCCCTAAATAAATTGGAACAATTGACCAGTGAAGTCTAGTTGCATAAATAGATACGAATACCACACTCACAATAATTCCAAATAGCACATTGATTACATACCCAATAAATTTTTCGGTGTCGGCTCTAACTTTAGTTAATATCGAAAGTGTTTCACCACTTCTTTGGTCTTCAAAATCTTGATAGGGTAAGCGCATGGAGTGCTGTAGCCCATCTGTAAATATTTTGGCACCAAATTTTTGAATGACTACATTAACGGTATAATCCTGAAAAGCCTTTGCGAGCCTACTGACCATGGCAGTGCCCACGAGTAAAAAAAGCATACCCATGATGCCTTTTATAAATGCACTTTCGCTTCTGAAACTTCCGTCTGCATTGGTTTTGGCATGATTGGCAAACTGATCTATAAGCTTACCAAAAATCATAGGATCAAATAGCGAAAAGGTTTGATTGATGCCTGCTAATAGTAATGCTAAAAGTACAAGCCCTTTGTAGGGCTTTAAATAGGTGATAAGTAATTTCATAAAATTATATTATTATTCGGCTGCTTTGGCAGCTTCATTGCAAGTGTCAATAAATGCTAGCATTTCTGGCCTGCCTGTTTTTAATTCGGCGCTCGTTACAAAATGTCTGGGTAAAAACTGCCAACTTTCTTTTAATACAGTAAAAAAGCTTTCTATGTTTCTTTTAACAACACCTGGTTTTTCTTTATCAATTTTTGTAAATACGAGTGTAAATACAATACCCCAACTATCTAACTGACTAATAAATTCAAGATCATTTTTTTGAGGGCCATGTCTGCTATCAATGAGTACAAAAACTTGTACTAGATTTTCTCTCTTTTTAAAATAGCCTTCAATCATTTGCTCCCAACGTCTTCTATCTGTTTGAGATCTTTTTGCATATCCGTAACCTGGCAAATCAACAATAAACCATTTGCTTCTTGGTGCTTTTGCCTTTTGTGTACTTTCTATTTCAAAGTGGTTGATGAGCTGCGTTTTTCCGGGCGTTCCAGATGTTTTGGCTAAACTTTTCTGACCGGTAAGCATGTTAATCAACGAAGATTTGCCCACATTGCTTCGTCCAATAAAAGCATACTCGGGCTTATCAGGTTTTGGGCATTTGTCAAAACTGGGACTAGAAACCAAATAGCTGGCTTTTGTAATTTCCATGCTGCAAGGTAATAAAAAGCCCGCTTAATTGGATAAGCGGGCTAATAAAAGAGCGCAGATTAACGCTATTAATTCTTTTTGATTAAACTATCAATTGGATAGGTGGCTTTCATAGAATCAAGCACAGATTGTGCCCAATTTGAAAGAACAGCTCGTTCTTCTTGTGTTAATTTTGCTTGATTATGAATGAGCCTGTAAGTTTCAAGTGGCATTTCACCTTCTTTAACCTGTTCAATCACTTCCTCCATTTTATGGTACTGTTTGCGCAAGGTATAATTGGCAAAATCGTCTAAATTAAAATGTTTTTTTCCGTCTACTACATGGTCATTGATCCACCAAGCAAGTGGTTGTACACCAGCGTATCAAGGATATTTTGTGTTATTACTATGGCAGTCATTACAGGCTTTTACTAAAATAGCATCCACTTTTTTTGATACTGGATAAAGGGTTGCAATATTTTTTGAATGGTCGTCCGATACATTTTTTTCAGATTTAAATGCTTGTAGGACAACTAAGACAACAACAAGTGCAATGCCTATTTTTTTTAGTAAACGCATGGGAGGTTTTTTTAAATTAAAATATTTCCGGTCATTTCTGCCGGTATGGGAAGTTCCATTAATTGTAAAATAGTTGGTGCAATATCTCCAAGTTTACCCGCTTTAATGGTCACTTTTAAATCAGTGTCCACCAAAAATAAAGGTACCAAATTTAAAGTATGTGCCGTGTTAGGGCTTCCGTCTTCATTGATCATAAAATCGGCGTTGCCATGGTCTGCGGTAACAAGTAGGGTGTAGCCGTGCGCAAGACCCGCTGTAACTACTCTTTCTACGCAGGCGTCTACGGTTTCAACTGCTTTAATTGCTGCCTCAAAAATACCGGTATGGCCCACCATATCTGCGTTTGCGTAGTTTAGGCAAATGAAATCTGCAGATTCAGCTTCTATTTCTGGAATCAATAAATCGGTGATGCCAACAGCGCTCATTTCTGGTTGTAAATCATAAGTAGCCACTTTTGGTGAAGCCACCATAATTCTATTTTCTCCTTCAAAAGGTTGTTCTCTGCCACCGCTAAAAAAGAAAGTTACATGCGGGTATTTTTCGGTTTCGGCAATTCTTATTTGTTTTTTACCATGTGCCGCTAATACTTCCCCCAATGTATTTTGTAAATTATCATTTTCAAATACCACGTGTACGCCTTTAAATGTTTGGTCGTACTGGGTCATGGTGGTGTAATGAAGCGCTAATGGCTGCATGTTATATTCAGGAAATGCTTGTTGTGTTAACACTTCTGTAATTTCTCTACAACGGTCTGTTCTAAAATTAAAACAAAATACTGCGTCACCCTCTTTGATAGCAGCAATAGGTTGGTTATTGTCATCTACAATAACAGTAGGCAATAAAAATTCGTCGGTGGTATTTGCTGCGTACCCAGCTTCTAAAGCTGCTGTAGCGCTAGTGGCGCGAGGCCCAGCGCTATGCACCAAACAATCATAGGCAAGCTTTACTCTTTCCCATCTTTTATCGCGGTCCATGGCGTAGTAGCGGCCACTAATCGTTGCAATTTTTCCTACACTATTTTGTAAATGCCTGGTAAGCGTAGTAATAAAACCTAGGCCACTTTTTGGATCCGTATCTCTTCCGTCTGTAAATGCATGAATGTAAACTTCGTTAAGACCGTTTGCTTTACAATAATCACAAATAGCGTTAAGGTGATTGATATGTGCATGTACACCACCATCACTTACAAGTCCCATTAAGTGTAGTGGTTTATTATTTGTTTTTGCATAGCTAACAGCTTCCAAAAAAGTTTTATTGTTAGAAAGTTCACCGGTTTTTATCGCAACATTAATGCGTTGAAGTTCCTGGTATACAATTCTTCCGGCACCAATATTTAAGTGACCAACTTCTGAATTTCCCATTTGACCTTCCGGAAGGCCCACATCTTCGCCACATGTAACAAGTGTACTATTGGCATATTTTGTATAGAGGCTATTTACAAAAGGCGTTTTTGATTGTTGAATGGCATCTGACATTTTTTTTGTACCAAGTCCCCATCCGTCCATGATTACGAGAATTACTTTGCGTTTCATACTACAAATTTACAACCTTTATTTTTGAGGCAAAACCTCAATTTTAAAGGGTATAACCTTATTAATTGCTGCATCTTAGTTATTTTTGGGGAGTCAATTAAAATCAGACCATGAAAAAGCATTTATTAGGCCTCTTATTTCCTTTGTTGCTGTTAACTACAGCATTTGAGGGGCCATTTCAAGGAGATGCGGATCTGGTGATTACTGCTTTAAAATCTGGAAATCCTGCGGAGATAGCAAAACATTTTGCAGTGGTAGTAGACATAAAATTTTTAGACGCCCCCGAAGATAAAATTGTAGCAAATGATAAGGCCGCCGAAAAATTGGCTGCTTTTTATAACGATTATAAGATTAAAGGGTTTGAGCGCACAGCCCAACGAGAAATCGGTAATACGATGTACATGACTGGTAAAATTAGCGGAGCTACTAAAAATTATAACATTACACTCATGCTCATGAAAAAAAATACAGCGCCGTATCATATTGTAACCCTTCGTGTTAACTAATCACCTTTTATTTTCATGAATAAAAAAAATAAGTCAGACGTAAGAGGGTTCATTTACAGCACAGATCCTAACTTTAATTTTGAGCCAGCGCAGGATGAAATACTAGAAACTTTACTACCGGCCAAGCAGCCGCTACGCATTAAGCTAGACTCAAAACACAGAGCTGGTAAGGCTGTTACACTTATTACAGGTTTTATTGGAACTGCTGATGACGTTGAAAAATTAGGCAAGCAGCTAAAAAACTTTTGTGGTACAGGTGGTTCTGTAAAAGATGCCGAAATTATTGTGCAAGGAGATCAGCGGGATAAAGTGCTTCAGTGGCTTTTAAAAAATGGTTATAGTGCTACTAAAAAAATCTAGCACCCATCTGCATTAATAATCAATTTCTAATTTCAGTTTTTCTTTCAATTCTTTTAGTAACGGGTACTGCTCACTAATGCGTTCAAATTTTTGCTTACTATTAAGTCGCATATGAATAGGTACGTCTTCTTTTTCTGTCGCATCTACTATAATGCTAAATTTTATTGAGCGGTTATTGAACGTTGAAAATATCTGATCAATCAGCATCATGCGTTCCTGTTCAACAAACTTTTGAGCCGTTAAACCAGGTACGCGAACCGTAAAATGGATATCGTTTTCAATTTCTAAAACAGCCATTTTAAAGGTTCCTGAAGCAGAGTGCTTTTGTTGTGCTTCAAGTGTGGCGCCGTAAGCGTCCCAACAAGCCCTAAGTTTTTCGATATTGAGCGATTCAGCTTCTTTAACCTCTTCAATGGCGTATTGGTCACCATATTTCTCTCTTAAAGTTGATAAAAGGTTCTTTTTAGGACCAGCAGGGGCGGTAGCAACAGGAGCAATAGGGACTGAAGGTGCAACCTCAGTTGCACTGACATGAACAGGAGTCTGCTCTTGTTTTGCTACTTCTTTTTGTATCGTTAATGTAGCAGTTGTTTTGATTGAAACCGGCGGAGCCGCAATTTGAATAGAAGGTATACTTTTTGTTCTAATGGCTACTGGTCCGTCAATCCGTTTTTTTTTTATAATAGACCCGTTTTCTGAAGCAAGTTCAATGGCTTCTTGTAAGAAGTTTAATTTAATGAGCGTTAATTCTACGTGTAATCTTTTGTTGCGCGCCATTTTATAATTGATCTCTGCTTCATTTAAAATATTGAGCGCACTTACCAAATAGGACATACCCATCTTAGCAGCAGCACCAGTATATTTATCCTGCATACCTTCTACTACTTCTAGTAAAGGAGCAGATTTTGGATCCTTACAAACCAAAATATTGCGAATGAATTCTGCAAAGCCGTTGAGTACCATATCCCCTTCAAAACCCTTTCTATTGATTTCGTCATAGAGGACCATCGATGCCGCCAAATCCTTGGCCTGCATACTTTCTAGCAATTTAAAATAGTAATCTTCGTCTAAAATATTTAAGTGCTCTAAAGTATTTTGATAGGTTAAACTACCACCTGTAAAGCTTACAATTTTATCTAGTATACTCAGTGAATCTCGCATGCAGCCTTCACTCTTTTGTGCAATTACTTGAAGTGCAGCGCGTTCGGCTTTGATAGATTCTTTACCCGCAATTTCTTCTAAGTGGTCTACGGTATCGTTATTGGTAATTCGTTTAAAATCAAAAATTTGACAACGGCTTAAAATGGTAGGAAGTATTTTATGTTTTTCGGTAGTTGCTAAAATAAAAATCGCATAAGAAGGCGGCTCTTCTAATGTTTTTAAAAATGCATTAAACGCACTAGCGCTAAGCATGTGGACCTCATCCACAATATATACTTTGTATTTTCCTGCTTGAGGTGCAAATCTTACTTGTTCTACTAGTGATCTAATATCATCTACCGAGTTGTTACTCGCCGCATCAAGTTCATGAATATTCAAAGATGTGCCTGCGTCAAAAGATACGCAGCTATTACAGGTGTTACAAGCTTCACCTTCTGGGGTAGGGCTTGTACAGTTGATGGTTTTGGCTAAAATTCTAGCACATGTTGTTTTACCAACGCCCCTTGGACCACAAAACAAAAACGCATGTGCGAGTTGGTTGTTTTTAATAGCGTTTTTTAGGGTTGTCGTAATGTGCGATTGCCCAACAACGGTATTAAAGTTTTGGGGTCTATACTTACGGGCCGAAACAACAAAATGATTTTCCATAACAGGGTTGCAATATAAGCACAACGGTAGGCTTCCCCTTATCTAAACCCCACCTTTTTTGCACATGGGTATAATTTTAACCGTATACCATTTCTGGGTGACGTTCAAAGGGCTTGGATGCATCAAAAAGATACCTAAAAGTGACCATTCTGCGGCTAGGTGTAGCGCCTAAACTTTTATAAATATTGAGCATTTTTGGATTCCAATCGCCAGCCCAACCCATTTCGTAACGGTCGTACCAATCTTTGTCTTTAATAAGTAGTGAGCATTCCTGAATCATAAAACTATCAATGCCAAGTGATTGGTATTTAGGAACGATACCAAAAGCAAGTCCAGTGAGTTGTTTGTTTGTTCCGGTTTTAGTCATGTATAACAAACGAAGTTTTTCAAACCAACCTAGTTTTCCATTAAAATGTTTAAAATATTGGTTGAGGTCTGGAATATTAATGAACATACCAATAGGTTCTGTTTTATAATAGGCAAACCAAACAAGACGCTCATCCATAATAGGTTTCATGGTCTTAAAAAGCTTGATCACTTGTTCCTTGGTAACTTCTTTGGCTTCTCCATGTTGAGCCCAAGCTGCATTATAAACGGTTGCAAAGTCCCCGGCATATTTTTCAAGCTCACTTAATTTAACGTGCTTAGCAACATAATCCGGCTTGGCTGCAAAGCGTGCGTGTCTCTCAGGAAATCTTGCTGGCAGGTCTCCTTTAACGCTCGTCGCATAATAGTACTGGTTGTAATAATTTTGAAAACCGTAGTTTGTAAATAAGGTTTCGTAGTAATCTGGATTATAAGACATGCCATACATGGGCGGCTTTTCAAAACCTTCTACCATCAGGCCCCACCACTTGTCTCTGTCCCCAAAATTGATGGGTCCGTCCATGGCTTCCATACCTTTTTGGGTAAGCCATTCTTTAGCGGTATCAAAAAGTAAATTGGCTGCAGCTTGATCATTGATACAATCAAAAAAACCAACGCCACCGGTGTTAAAATCAGTCCCTTTATTAATATATTTTGAATTGGTAAAAGCTGCGATACGGCCTACGAGTTCACCATCGTCGGTTTCAAGTATCCATCTTTTTGCTTCGCCGTATTTAAAATTTTTATTTTTAGTCGCATCAAAAACATCATTAACCTCGTTGTTAAGGGGTCTAATATAATTGGGGTTACCGGCATTGATAATAGCTTGCACTTCTAAAAAATCTTTGGCAGTATCGGCGCTTGTAACTTCAATTAAATGCATGGTAATTCTTTATTTCAAAGTTAAGATATGGTTGTTATAGTTGGACCTCTTCTTTTCTAAAAAGTAGGCGCTCCATTTTGGCATCATGATCATAAATATCTTTCCTAAACTGTAAAATACCATAACTATCTACCCAACTTGTAAAATAGGCAATAAAAACTGGGATTGTTTTTTTAAGTGTTACCCATTTTTCTTTTTGTTGATGCATCGCCGTGTCTATTTTTATAGCCGTCCAACTGGTGTCGGCTCTTAGCAGGTAGCTTGCCATTTTTTTAGCATCTCCGAGCCTGATACAGCCATGGCTAAAACCTCTATTTTGTTTGGCAAAAAGATGTTTACCCGGTGTGTCATGTAAATAAATATTGTAGGGGTTAGGAAATAAAAATTTTACCAGACCAAGCGAGTTTTGTGCACCAGGTAACTGTCTGATGGTGGGTACATCGCCAGGCGTTGTAATTTCCATATTTTTTTGTGCCAGATAGTTTTTGTTTTTTCTAATGCCTGGTAAAATTTCTGCTTTTACAATACTGGGAGGTACATTCCAATAAGGACTAAAAACAACGTAACGCATGCGGTTGCTAAATATGACGGTGTTATTTGATTCGGATCCAACAATCACCGGCATTTTAAACTGAATTTTGCTGCTATCAAATACAAGTAGCTGATAGGCTGGAATATTTACAACGATGTAGTTACTATCCATCATGGCAGGCATCCAGCGTAAGCGCTCTAAATTAATTGCAATGGTGTTTGCGTATTGTTTGATGGGTATTTGAAGGGCTTGTAATACAATCTTGTCAATATAATTTGTTTTTGCAAGCCCCATTCTTTCTTGAAATCTATTAATAGCAAGACCTAGTGTATTGCTATAGAGCGATGTAGTATCTGTACTTTTAAAATCACCAAGTAATTGTAATTTCTTTTTGATTTGTCTAATTACAGGGACCATGTCTCCCTTGTTAATCTTAGTTTGCTTGGTGTTAATATGTATACTTGTATCAAGCGCTGAAATTTTTGAGAGGTTGGCATAATTTTCAAGTAGTTGTTTAAAATTTTGGCTACCTGTGTTAAATCCCATTTTAGTGGTTGGGTTTAACCAATTATTTAATTGATTTGCGAGTGTCAATGATTTTTTTGGAATGCGCCAGTTTACTATAGCAGGGTCAATATCAGTGGGCATGAGCCATTTGTCTGCGTATTTAAAAAAGGAAAGACTAAGTGCTAATTCAATATTTGTTTGCTGTGCATTTTGATTGAAATTTTGCAGTGTAAGTAGTTCAATAAAACTACTATCTACCCAGAGTTCTGCTAGCTTGTTTGCGTGCGCTATAAATTCTTTGGTATGGGGTTTGATTTTTTTTGATTGAATCCAAACATACTGGTGTTTATTACCCTTGTAAAAACTTCGGATGGCAATGCTATATTTTTCCGGAACGGCCTGTATTGTAATGAACGAATCAATGATAGTTTCTGTGATAGTATCTTGTTGTTGTGTGGTGTAGTTATTAGCCCATCCTGTTGTTGAAGAAGCCGCAATGATAAAAACTACAATCAAGCGTATAAAAAAATGACTGCGAATAATTTGATAGATAGCTTGCATGCAGTGATTTTATTAGTGCAGTTAATTTTTATATAGTAAGAGTGCTGCGGCTACCATGCCCGCCGTTTCTGTTCTAAGTCTGGTACTTCCAAGGCTTACAGGGCTATAATTTGCGCTAAGCGCTGCTTCTATTTCATGCGCCGTAAAATCACCTTCTGGTCCAATCAAAATACTGGTATCGTTGCTATGGGTAATGTCTT